>NZ_JBHWZH010000055.1:0-37340 GCF_042728285.1 Streptomyces sp. NPDC060194
CCGGGCCGCCCCGGGGGGGGTCCGGCCCCCTCGGGGCGGTGTGCCGGTGCGTCAGACGTTGACGCCGAAGTCCTGGGCGATGCCCGTCAGGCCCGAGGCGTAGCCCTGGCCGACGGCGCGGAACTTCCACTCCGCGCCGTTGCGGTAGAGCTCGCCGAAGACCATGGCGGTCTCGGTGGCGGCGTCCTCGGAGAGGTCGTAGCGGGCGATCTCGGTGCCGCCGGCCTGGTTCACGATGCGGATGTACGCGTTGCGGACCTGGCCGAAGTTCTGCGAGCGGCTCTCGGCGTCGTAGATCGAGACCGGGAAGACGATCTTGTCGATGTCGGCGGGGAGGCCGGCCAGGTTGACGTTGATCTGCTCGTCGTCGCCCTCGCCCTCACCGCTGCGGTTGTCGCCGGTGTGGACGATGGACTGGTCCGGCGTCGCCTTGTTGTTGAAGAAGACGAAGTGCTGGTCGGAGTAGACCTTGCCGGCGGTGTTGACGGCGATCGCCGAGGCGTCGAGGTCGAACTCGGTGCCGGTGGTGGTGCGGACGTCCCAGCCCAGGCCCACCGTGACGGCGGTCAGGCCCGGGGCCTCCTTGGAGAGGGAGACGTTGCCGCCCTTGGACAGGCTTACAGCCATGGGGATGTCCCTTTCTTCGCTTCGCTCCGCCCCGCACGGGGTGTGCGCGGCCGACGGGCTCCGTGACGGACCACGAAGTTACCGTCACCCTCCCTAACGTGGGCAGGGGACCGCAGGGTTCCTGGCGGCTTTGCTTTCTTTACCGAGCCGTCCGGACGGCTTAAGGGCGCGGCGGCCCGTCGCGCGCGGAAACACGCGTGACGTGTCCGCGCTGACACGGGAGGATGGGAGGCATGTCCGGTCCCCATGTCATCCGCGGCTCCGTCGTCCTGCCCGAGGCGGAGCTCCAGTGGCGCTTCTCGCGCTCCTCGGGACCCGGGGGCCAGCACGTCAACACCAGCGACTCCCAGGTCGAGCTCCGCTTCGACCTCGCGCGCACCGAAGCGCTGCCGGAGGTGTGGAAGGCGCGCGCCCTGGAGCGGCTCGCGTCCCGGCTCGTGGGCGGCGTGCTCACGGTGCGGGCCTCGGAGCACCGCTCGCAGTGGCGCAACCGGGAGACGGCGGCGGTGAAGCTGGCCGCGCTGCTCGCCGAGGCGACCGCGCCGCCCCCCAAGGCGCGCCGCGCGACCCGCGTCCCGCGCGGCATCAACGAGCGCCGGCTGCGGGAGAAGAAGCAGCGCGCCCGGACGAAGCAGGGACGCTCCGGCAAGGACTGGACGTAGGCCGCTCACCTCAGGTGGCGGTAGCTCCCCCGGTAGTAGGTCAGCGGACCCGCGGCCTCGCCCCCCGCCGGCGCCACGGACGCCGCGAGGACCCGGCCGACGACGAGCGTGTGGTCGCCGGCCGGCACCCGTTGCTCGGTGCGGCACTCCAGCGTCGCCAGCGCCCCCTGGACCAGCGGCGCCCCCGACAGTTCGCCCCGGACGTGGGGCAGGTCCTCGAAGAGCAGCCGGTCGCTGAGGCGGCCCTTCATCGCGAACCGCCCCGCCGTCTGCCGCTGCGCCTCGCTCAGCAGCGAGACGCCCCACAGCGGCTGCTCGGCGAGCAGGTCGTCCATCCGCGACCCCTCCCGGACGCTCACCAGGACCAGCGGCGGGTCCAGGGAGACGGAAAGGAACGAGGTGGCGGTCATCCCCGCGTCCGCGCCGCGCGGACCGTCGTCGGGGTCGTGCGCGGTGACCAGGACCACGCCGGCCGCCAGCCGGGACATCACCGCCCGGAACGTTTCGTCGCTCACGCCATCAGCATGCGGTATGCCGCCGGTGCGCGCGGGGGAGGAGTCCGCGCGGGCGGTGGATGAGGGGGAGGTGTTCGTCAGCACACGACGACGCTAGCCCTGGAGCCGTTGCTTCCGCATCGGGCCTCGGACGTAGGTCCTGGGCGGGGCGCCGGGCGGAGGCGCCTTCCGGTTTGCGGGCCGGGAAGCAGGGGGAGCGCTCCCGGGGCGAAAAGTAACTTGCGGTAACCTTCTGTGACTTGAGTCACAGCTTGGGGTAATCGTTGACCCTGTGTACCGGTAGGGCAGCTCCCTGTGATTCAGTTGCCAGTAATTCGTACGACAAGCACCTGGAGTCAGCTGCCGAGGGTCCGCAGGGGGTGATCCATGGAGACCGAGTCGGAGCCCTACGTCCGCCTTGCCACCCTGCGACAGGTCCACCGGGTGGTCGCCGACCTGAACACCGCGCGGAGCCTCGCCGACACCCTTCAGGCCGTCGCCGACGGCATCGTGAACGGGCTCGGCTACGAGCTCGCCTGCGTGAACCTGGTCCAGGCGGACGGCGACCTCGTCGTCGCCGCCTTCGCGGGCAACGCCGAGGCGGACCAGCTCGTCACCGGACGGGTCGGTTCACGCGCCTCCTGGCAGCGCCGGCTGTCCATGGGGGAGGCCTGGGGCGACCTGCGCTTCATCTCCCACACCGAGGGCTGGGTCCTCGACGACGACGACGTCCCCGGCTGGTACACCGAGGGCCACGAACCGCGCTTCCCCGACGAGTGGCACCCCTCGGACCGGCTCTTCGCGCCGATGTACTCCACCGGCTCCTCGGGCGGCGAGCTGATCGGGGTCATATCCGTCGACCACCCCCGCAACGGGCGGCGCCCGGGGCAGTGGGGGCGCGAGGCGCTCCAGATGTACGCCTCGCAGTCCGCGATCGCGATCAGCAACGCCCGGCTGCGCGCCAACATGCAGCGGGCCCTGGTGCGCCTGGAGCGCGAGCAGCAGGCGCTGCGCGCAAGCGAGGAGTCCTTCCGCCAGGCCTTCGAGTACGCGCCCAGCGGCATGGCGATCGCCGAGATGGGGGGCGACGAGCACGGCCGGCTGCTGCGCACCAACGACGCCCTGTGCCGGCTCCTCAACCGCCCCGCGAGCGGCATGCGGCGCTTCTCCTTCGCCGACCTCGTCCACCCCGAGGACATCGGCACCCTGCTGCGCACCTCCGCCGAGGGCGGCCGCGCCGAGCTGCGCCTGGGCCGCCGCGACGGCAGCTACGTCTGGGTCTCGCTGCGCAACTCCGTCGTCGCGGACACCGCCGACGGCCCGCGCTTCCTGCTCACCCACGTCGAGGACATCGAGGACCGCAAGCGGCACGAGCTGCACCTCGCCCACCGGGCCTCCCACGACTCGCTCACCGGCCTCCCCAACAGCGCCGAGCTGCGCTCCCGGCTCTCCTCGCGCCTCTGCCGCCGCCCGCACGCCGGACGGCCCCACGTGATCGACGAGATGGACGCCGCCTACGAGGCGCACGCCCCGGCGGCCTCGGGGCAGCACCTCCGACCGACCGGCCGGAATGTCCACGACCCGGCGCTGACCGACAGCGGCGGGCACACCTTCGCCTACCCGCCGGCGGGCTCCGCCCACGGCCACCACACGCACCTCACCGCGCCCGGCGAGGGCGGGCGCGACGACGGCGCCAAGGGCCTCGCGGTGCTCTTCTGCGACCTCGACGGCTTCAAGTCCATCAACGACCGCTTCGGGCACACCACCGGCGACGCCGTCCTCATCGAGGTCGCCCGCCGGCTCACCGGCGCGGTCCGCGACGGCGACACCGTCGCCCGGCTCGGCGGGGACGAGTTCGTGGTGCTCGCCGACGGCCTCGGCCGCGCGGACGCCGCCGACCTCGCCGTCCGGCTGCGCAACGCGATCATCCCGCCGATCCGCGTCGACGGCCGCGCGGTGCGCGTGGGGGCCAGCATCGGCATCGGCTGGGCGCACTGCGGCATGTCGGCCGACGAGGTGCTGCACAGTGCGGACCAGCGGATGTACGTCGAGAAGCGGTCACGTGCGAAGGCTCACAGACGGGCTGGATAACGCCTGGCCGGGAGGGTCGCGGGCAGGGTCCCGGGGCCGGCCCGGTGGCCGGCGGGCCGCCGGTTCCCGCCGGTCCCGCCACCCGGAGCCGGTAGGCTCGGCCGGGTCGGCGAGCCCCGTCGGCGATGAATCGATCATGAACATTGGCCGCCGGATTCCCGTACAGGGCACCGGGAGTGCCCCCGTACCTGGTAAGTACCGGGGTGCGGCCGAGAACCATGTTGAGGAGTGACCAGGGGATGACGACGCCCGGCAACGGCGGCGCGGACAGCACGCAAGGGACGCCCGCCGAAGACGACGTCTTCGGCTACCTGTACGCCGACGGCCAGGCGGCCGGCGCCACCCCGCCCCCGGGCGGCGGGGGCTACGGCTACCCGGGCTCGCGCTCCTCCTACGGACAGGTCCGCACCGTCGGCGAGCGGCAGTACGGCCAGCCGCAGCAGACCGCCGGGCAGCCCTCCCACGGGCAGATGCCGCCGCACGCCCCCCAGCAGCAGTCCTCCGCGTACTACGCGGCCCCCGAGACGCTCCCCGGCGGCCCCGGGCAGCCCGGCCGGCCGCCGGCCTCGCGGGCGCAGAACCGGCGCGGCAGCGGCGGCGGGCGCGGCCCCAACACCAAGGGGCTGCTCATCGGCGCGCTCGCGGTGGTCGCGGCGGTCGTCGCGGGGATCGGCATCGCGGTCGCCACGGGCGGCAACGACGAGCCGGAGAACGCCGGCGGGGACCCGGCCCCCTCGGTCACGCAGGAGCAGCCCCCGGGCGACGCCGTCAAGCAGGGCGGCGACGGCAAGAACCAGGACAAGCCGGCGCCCGCACCGCTGCCCAAGGAGGACGCCAAGGCGCTCACCCTGGCGGGCGGGACGACGGTGGCGGGTGACATCAAGGGCGCCAAGGCCGCGGGCGGCACGTACGTCGCCGGGCTCAACCAGGTGGGCGCGTCGGCGACGTGGGCGGTGAACGACGTCCCCAAGGACGGGCAGTACCGGCTGTACGTCACCTACGGTGTGCCCGGCAAGAAGGCCAGCACCACCCTCACCGTCAACGGTGAGCCGCAGACCCGCAAGCTCAACATGGACAACTTCGCCCACGCCTCCGAGGGCGCCTGGGACAAGGGGTGGACGCGGACCTACGCGCAGGTGCAGCTCAAGAAGGGCAGCAACACCCTCATGATCTCCTGCGAGCAGGGTGACACCTGCGACGCGAACCTGGACCAGGTGTGGCTGGAGAAGGGCTGACCGAACGGCTGAGGGTTCCCCGGAGGCCCGGCCGCGCGACCTGACAGGGGCCGCCCCGCGACGGGGCGGCCCCTTCGCGTGCCCGGCCGTCAGCCGACGACGACCCCCAGGAAGTGCTCCACCGTCGCCGCCATCGCCTCCCGCGCGGGCGCGAGGTACGTGCGCGGGTCGACCGCCGCGCGGTCGGTGGCGAGGAAGTCGCGGACGGCCCCGGTGTAGGCCGTGTTGAGCGCGGTGCCGACGTTGATCTTCGTCATGCCGGCCGCGACCGCGCGGCGCAGCTCGTCGTCGGGGACGCCGCTGGAGCCGTGCAGCACCAGGGGGACGGAAACGGCCTCCTTGAGGCGCGTGATGAGGGCGTGGTCCAGGGACGCGGTCCGCGCGGTCATCGCGTGCGAGCTGCCGACGGCGACGGCGAGCGCGTCGACACCGGTGTCGGCGGCGTAGGCGGCGGCCTCGGCGGGGTCGGTGCGGACGCCGGGGGCGTGCGCGTCGAGCGGCGCGTCACCGTGCTTGCCGCCGATCGCGCCGAGCTCGGCCTCGATCCACAGGCCCCGCCGGTGGCCCCAACGGACCGCCTCCGCCGTCCGCTTGACGTTGTCGCCGTAGGGCAGCTTCGAGGCGTCGAACATCACCGAGCTGAAGCCGGCCGGGTGCGCCGCCCGCAGCAGGTCCTCCGACTCGACGTGGTCCAGGTGCAGCGAGAGCCGCGCGGAGGAGGCGCGGGCGACGGCGATGGCCGCGGCGGCGACGGCGGTCAGGTCGCCGCCGTGGAAGCGCACCGCGTTCTCGGATATCTGCAGCACGGCCGGGGCGCCGGCGCGCTCCGCCCCGGCGGCGATCGCCTCGGCGTGCTCCAGGGTGACGACGTTGAACGCGGCGACGCCGCGCCCCGACTCCTGTGCGGCGGTGACCAGTTCACCCGTGCTGACGAGCGGCATGCGCGCTTCCCCCTTGAGCTGTGATCCTGTTGACCTGTCGTGCCGGCGGTCCGGGTGTGCGGTGACCCGGCTCAAGCGCCCGGAGCGCGGTCCTCGGGGCCGCGTTCGGACCGTCGCCCCTCTGGACCCCCGCTAGACGCCCGCGGTGCGCGCGCTGACCTCCACCCGCGGCCGCAGTTCGTCGTACGTCTGCCGGTCGAACTCGCCCGCGGACGCGGCCCGTACGGTCGCCGCGGACAGGGCCGCCGCGCGGGTGAGCGTGGCGGGCCAGTCCAGGCCCTCGACGAGGCCGCTGAGCACGCCGGCGACGGCCGAGTCGCCGGCCCCCGTCGGATTGCCCCGCACCCGCGGCGGACGGGCCTGCCAGGTGCCCTCAGGGGTCGCGGCGAGCATCCCGTCCGGGCCGAGCGAGGCGACGACGGTCCGCGCGCCCTTGCGGCGGGCGTCGCGGACGGCCGGCAGCGGGTCGCGGGAGCCGGTGAGCTGGGCCAGCTCGTCGAGGTTCGGCTTGACCAGGTCGGGGCGGGCGGCGATGCCGCGCCGCAGCGGTTCGCCGGCGGTGTCCAGGAGCACCGGCACCCCGGCCGTCCGCGCGAGCCGCACCAGCGCCGCATAGGCGCCGACGGGGACGCCCGGCGGGAGGCTGCCGCACAGCGCCACCGCGCGGACCCCCGGCAGCAGGTCGCGGTAGACGGCCACCAGGGCGTCCCACTCCGCGGCCGTGATCTGCGGACCCGGCTCGTTGAACTGGGTGGTGTCGCCGGTCGCCGCGTCGACCACGGCGACCGTGCGGCGGGTCGTGCCGCCCACGGGGACCAGTGCGTCGTGCAGCGGGGCCGCGCGCCCGGGGCCGTCCGCCCGCAGCGCCGCACCGACGGCCGCGCCGGCCGCCCCGCCGGCGAAGCCGGTGACGGTCACCTCGTGGCCGAGCGCGGCGAGCACGCGGGCGACGTTCAGACCCTTGCCGCCGGGCCGCTCGACGACGTCGCCGACCCGGTGCGTGCTGTGCGGGACGAGCCGGGGGACGCGGTAGGTGACGTCCAGGGCCGTGTTCGGCGTGACGGTGAGAATCACCTGGGTCCCCCTGGAGAACGTGTCGTACGGGGCTGCGCGGGACGTGCCGCCGGTGCGCCCGGGGCCCTGATGATCATGCCAAAAAGAAGGCGGTCGGCCCAGACCTCCGGACCGACCGCCTTCCTCAGGACCCGCGCCCGGCGTCACGCCTTCGGCGGCTCCACGATCCACTCGCCGCGGCGCATGACGCCCGCCAGGGTGAACGTCTCGTCGAGGACGACCAGGTCCGCGTACTTGCCGGGCTCCAGGGAGCCGATCTCGTGGTCCAGGCCGAGCAGCCGGGCCGGGTTCGCGGAGATCGCCCGGACCACGTCCGCGACCGGGAGCCCGTCGACGGTCACGGCGCGCCGGAACGCGGTGTCCAGGGTGAGCGTCGAGCCGGCGATGGAACCGCCCTCCACCAGCCGTGCGACGCCGTCCACGACGTCGACCTCCAGGGGGCCGAGCAGGTAGCGGCCGTCGCCGAAGCCGGCCGCGTCCATGGCGTCGGTGATGAACGCGACGCGTCCCGCGCCCGCGCGGTGGAACGCCAGCTCCAGGGCGGCCGGGTGCAGGTGCACGCCGTCGTTGATCAGCTCGACGGTGACCCGCTCGTCCTCCAGGAGCGCGGCGATCGGCCCCGGGGCGCGGTGCCCCAGGGCGGGCATGGCGTTGAACAGGTGCGTCGCGACGGTCGCACCGGCCTCGATCGCGTCGACCGTCTGCTCGTAGGTCGCGTCGGTGTGGCCGACGGCCGCGATGACGCCCTGGTCGGCGAGCATCCGCACGGCGTCCAGGCCGCCGGGCAGCTCGGTGGCCAGGGTGACCATCCGCGCCGCGCCGCGGGCCGCGTCGATCACCTTGCGGACGACCGCCGGGTCCGGGTCCAGCAGCAGGTTCTCACTGTGCGCGCCCTTGCGGCAGGGCGAGATGAACGGGCCCTCGAAGTGGATGCCCGCCAGGTCGCCCTGCTCGACCAGCTCGGAGAGCAGCGCGGACTGGTCCGCGAGCACCGCGAGGTCGCTGGTGACGGTCGACGCCACCAGCGTCGTCGTGCCGTGCAGCCGGTGCGTGGCGACGCCGGTGAGGACGTCCTCCGCGGTGCCGGAGGTGAACGACGCGCCGCCGCCGCCGTGGTTGTGCAGGTCGACGAAGCCGGGGACGACCCAGTGGCCGGTCAGGTCGGTCTTGGGAACACCCGAAGCCCCGTCGGGAGCGCTCCCGTCGGCGATCCGCTCGCCGTCGATGACCAGCCGGCCGCCCTCGACGGTGCCGCTGGGCAGCACCACCCGGGCGCCGGTCAGAACCTTGTGTGCTGCGGCCATCAGGCGCGTACCTCCGTGGCGTCGTCCGAGCCGGTGGTCGGAGCGGCCGAGGACTCGTCGGGCCCGGCGGGCCCGCCGACGACGTCCCAGGCGAGGAGTCCCGCGCCCAGGCACCCGGCGGTGTCCCCGAGGGCCGCCGGCACGATCACGGGCGGCTTCTGGAACGTGATCCGCTCCTCGACCGCCGCGCGCAGTGGTGTGAACAAGGTTTCCCCGGCTTCGGCCAGGCCGCCACCGATGATCAGCGTCCCGGGGTCCAGGAGGGTCAGCGCGGTGAGCAGCCCGTCCGCGAGCGCGTCGACGGCCGTCTGCCAGACGGCGACGGCCCGTGCGTCGCCGTCCGCGACGGCCTTGGCGCAGTCCGCCGCGTCGGCGTCCGGGTCGCCCGAGGCGGCGGCCCAGGCCTGGCTCACGGCGGAGGCGGACGCGTAGCGCTCCAGGCAGCCGCGCTGGCCGCAGCCGCACGGGGTGCCGCCGGGGCGGACGACGATGTGGCCGATCTCGCCGGCGTCGCCGTGCGCGCCGGCCTCGATGCCGTCGCCGATGCCGATCGCGCCCGCGATGCCGGTGCCGAGCGGCAC
The DNA here is from genome assembly GCF_042728285.1 of Streptomyces sp. NPDC060194. Classification (NCBI taxonomy): domain Bacteria; kingdom Bacillati; phylum Actinomycetota; class Actinomycetes; order Kitasatosporales; family Streptomycetaceae; genus Streptomyces; species Streptomyces sp. NPDC060194. Next base: position 9,010 of record NZ_JBHWZH010000055.1, read on the forward strand.
GAACAGGAAGCGGTCGGCGCCGCGGCCGGCCCCGAGGCGGCCCTCGGCGAGGCCGCCGGTGCGGACGTCGTGGCCGAGGGCGACCGGGATGCCGGCGAGGCGCTCGCTCAGCAGGCGGCGCAGGGGGATGTCGCGCCAGCCGAGGTTCGCCGCGTAGACGGCGATGCCCTCCTCGGGGTCGACGATGCCCGGCACCGCGACGCCCGCGGCCGTCGCGGCGGTTCCGAAGCGGTCCGCGCCGTACGCGTACAGCTCCGCCGCGAAGTCGAGGATCGTCTCCACCACCGCGGCCGGGCCCCGCTCGCGGCCCGTCGCCCGGCGCGCCTCGTGCAACAGGGTGCCGTCCGGGCCGACCAGGGCGGCCTTCATTCCCGTGCCGCCCACATCGAGGGCGATGACATGTCTCACGGGGCAAGTCTGACCTGCGCCCCCCTAAAAGGTCTAGTCCACTCGCCCGCGATTTCCTCGGGCGGGGCGGATGGAGGCGCGCGGCGGACCGCGGGCCGTGGTCCCGGCAGCGACCTGCGGGGCGTCGCGCGCGGCGATCGCGTCCGTCGCGGGCCGGGCGGGCCGGTCGGGCGCACCCCCTCGCTCCTCCGTCGCTGCGGGGGCACCCCCACCCACCCCACCCTCACGCCGTCGCACACGCGCAGCGGCGCGGCGCGCCTGCCGCGCAACGGCAGCACTCACTGGACACGCCGCGCAGCGGCGCACCCCCTCGCTCCCGCCCCCCAAGCCGCGCAGCGGCGAAGCCACACTTCGCCCCAGCCGCGCAGCGGCGCACCCCCTCGCTCCCGCCCCCCCCAAAGCCCCGCAGCGGCGAAGCCACACTGCCCCCCGCCGCGCAGCGGCGGAGTCCCGCTGTGTCCGCCGCGCAGCAGCGGCACCCCCCCGCTCCCGCCCCCCAAGCCGCGCAGCGGCGAAGCCACACTCCGCGCGAGCCGCGCAACACCGCACCCGCCCGCGCGCACCCTCGTTGCGGAAGTGATATCAGCGTGGTGTAGACCTTGACGCGGTGCGGGGGCAGAATCGCCCTTCACGTGTCACAGCGGTCACGGCCGGATCACGGGCGTCAGAGGGTGGGAACAGCGGTGCAGCGTCGGTCCTTCATATGCACGGCGGCGGCTGCCGCGTTCACGATGACGCTGGGACTGTCCGGCTGCGGTGGCGGCGGGGTCGGGTCCGGGGACGTCAACCTGACCATGATCGTCGCGGAGTACGGCGAGCCGAAGAAGCCCAATACCCACGTCGACCTCTTCTGGAGCCAGGTCGTCGAGGAGTACGAGAGCACCCACCCCGGCACCACCATCACCGTCAAGCCGATGAGCTGGTCGGTCGTCGACAAGACGGTGAAGGAGCTCGTCGAGAAGGGCGAGGCGCCGGACATGGCGCAGATCGGCGGGTACTCCGACTTCGCCGCCGAGGGCAAGCTGTACAGCGCGGACGAGCTGCTCTCCATCCCCACCCAGGCCGACTTCCTGCCCAAGCTGGCGCAGGCCGGTGAGCTCAACCGGGTCCAGTACGGCATGCCCTTCGCGTCCAGCACCCGCGCGCTCTTCTACAACAAGAAGATGTTCCGCGACGCCGGACTCTCCGCGCCGACCACCTGGGAAGAGCTCAAGAGCGCGGCGCAGACCCTGAAGGCGCAGGGCGTGCAGTACCCGTACGCGCTGCCGCTCGGATACGAGGAGGCGCAGGCGGAGACGATGCTCTGGACGCTCTCCGCGGACGGCGGCTACACCGACTCCGCCAACTCGTACGCCATCGCCTCCAAGGAGAACGTCAAGACGCTGACGTGGCTGCGGGACAACCTGGTCACCCCGGGGCTGGTCGGCCCGGTCCCCGCGGGCAAGCTCGACCGCCAGGCCGCGTTCACCGCGTTCGAGCAGGGCAAGGTGGGCATGCTGAACGGCCACCCGACGCTCATGAAGAACGCGGAGCGGGCGGGTGTCGAGGTCGGGAAGGTCGCGATCCCGGGGCCGAAGGGCCCGGCCCAGTCCACGATGGCCGTGGCCGACTGGATGATGGGCTTCAAGCAGAACGGTCACCGCAAGGAGATCGGCGAGTTCCTGGACTTCCTCTACCAGCCGAAGAACATCCTCGCCTTCTCGAAGAAGTACGACATCCTCCCGGTGACGAACACGGCGTTCCAGAAGATGTCGGACGACCCCAAGCACAAGGACCTGAAGACGTTCCTGGAGGCGCTGCCCAACGCCCAGCTGCCGCCGGTGAACAAGACGACGTGGCCGAGCGTCGCCGAGGCGGTCAAGAAGAGCATCGGCGGGACCGTCGCCAAGGACGGCGACCCCGAGAGCGTGCTCGGGCGGATCGAGCGGGACGCGACCGCGGCGGAGAACGCGGAGTAGTCGCGGGGGCGTTCGGGCGGCGGCCGGGCTGTCAGTGGCGGCGGCTATGTTCGGGGTATGACCGAAACCTCCCCGCCGCCGTCCGGTGACGGGCCCGGGCCCGACGGGCCGCTGTCCGCGTTCGACCTCGACGTGCTCGCGCTGGAGCGGCGGGCGTGGCCGGGCCCGGGGGCGAAGGAGCGGGCGATACGGGAGGGGCTCGGGCTGTCGCCGACCCGGTACTACCAGCACCTGAACGCGCTGCTGGACGACCCGGCCGCGCTCGCCTCCGACCCGGTGACCGTCAACCGCCTGCGGCGGATACGCGCGGCCCGCCGCGAGCGCCGCTGACGCGTTCGGCTCCGCCCCTCGGTGGGAAGCGGGGGCTCCGCCCCCTGCACCCCCATGTCGGGGCTGCGCCCCTCCGGCCTCAAACGCCGGCCGGGCTAGGTTTTCGACCATCGCTCGCCGGCCGGGGCGCCGAAGCCACCCGTTAGGCTCACCGCATGGGAAGCCACCGTTCAGAACTGCCTGTTCCGCGTACCGCCGCCGGGCGGGAGGCGATGGACGCGCTGGTCGCGCGACCGGCCTCCGCGGTCGTCGCGTTGGACTTCGACGGCACGCTGGCGGACATCGTGCCTGACCCGGAGCAGGCGCGGGCGCACGAGGGGGCCGTGGAGGCGCTGGCCGGGCTCGCGCCGCGGGTGGGCGCGGTCGCGGTGGTGACGGGCCGGCCGGCGGTGACGGCGGTGCGGTACGGCGGGTTCGACGGCGTCGCGGGCCTGGAGCGGATGACGGTGCTCGGGCACTACGGCGCGGAGCGCTGGGACGCGGCGACCGGGACGGTGCACTCGCCCCCGCCCCCGCCGGGCGTCGCCGCGGCGCGGGCCGAGCTGCCGGGGTTCCTGGACGGGATCGGGGCCTGGCAGGGCACGTGGATCGAGGAGAAGGGCCGCGCGGTCGCGGTCCACACCCGCCGCGCGCAGGACCCGCAGGCCGCGTTCGACGCGCTGCGCGGCCCGCTGACGGAGCTCGCGGCGCGGCACGGCCTGATCGTCGAGCCGGGCCGGATGGTCCTGGAGCTGCGCCCGGCCGGCATGGACAAGGGCGTCGCCCTCGCCGACTACGTCCGCGAGTCCGGCGCGCAGTGCGTCCTCTACGCCGGCGACGACCTCGGCGACCTTCCCGCCTACGCCGCCGTCGAGAAGCTCCGCTCCGACGGCGTCCCCGGCCTCCTCGTCTGCTCCGGCACCGAGGTCCCCGACCTCGCCGACCGCGCCGACCTCGTCCTCCCGGGACCGGGCGCGGTCGTCGACCTGCTCGCCGCGCTGGCGCAGGCGGTCGCACCCGACGCGGGGTAGCCGCGGCCGCGCGGCGGCGGTCGGTAGGGTCACCGCCCATGGGGACGGGGCTGCACGACATCGACTGGGCGGGTCTGCGGCACAACCGCGGCTCCGCCGAGGACCTACCGGGACTGCTCGACCGGTGCGCCGGCCCGGCCGCCAAGGACGCCGGGAGCGCCGCGGACGAGCTGCGCGACCTGCTGTACCACCAGGGCGGCTGGATCTGCTCCGCCGCCCCGGCCGCCCTGCCCTTCGTGCTGCGCCTGGCCGCGACTCCCCGCGTGCGGAGCCGCGTCCTCCTGCTGGAACTCGTGGCGACGCTGGCGGCGGAGGCAGGCCGGGTCAAGGAACGCTTCCTCGATCCCGGCTGGGCGCCGGCGTGGGACCGCGCGCTCCCCGAGCTGACCGCGCTCCTCCAGGACCCCGAGCCGGAGGTCCGGCGGGCCGCGGCCCACGCGCTCGGAGTGTGCGGCAGTCCCGGCGAGCTCGTCCTGCCCGCGCTGCTCCACGCCTGGGAGGCGGAGCACGACGCGGCGACCCGGCTGGAACTGGTGCTCACGCTCGGGCGGGTCGTTCCGCGCACACCGGCCGGTGCGTACCGGGCCCAGGCCCTGGACCTGCTCCGCGCGCTCGTCGACGACCCCGACTCCCAGGTCCGCTTAGCGGCGGTCCACGCGTCGGCGGCGACCGATCCCGCACTTCCCGCCCGGCGGCTGGACGTCGTGCTCGACGCGGTCCGCCACCCGAGCGTCGGGAGATGGCGTCGCACCAGTTCGGTGGGGACCAACGTGACGGGTGTCCTCCACTGGACGTCGAAGCTGCTGCCCGGGCCGTCCCCCGCCTTCGCGCTCGGCGTGCTGGCCGACCACCCCGACGGCGAACAGCGGATCGCCGCCCTGGCCGTGGCGGGTGGGCTGCTGGCCGGGTGGCGTTCCCCCGCGGACGCGCTGCTGCCGCGTCTCGTCGCCCGGCTGGACGACCCCGACGCCGAGGTCCGCTTCCGGGCCGTCGAGCTGCTCGCCTGCCTCGGCCCGGCCGCCGCCGCCCACGCCGACGACGTCGCCGCCGTGCTCACCGACGGCGGCGTCCGTGCCACGAGGCTTGGTGAGGGCGTGGGGGAGGCGGCGCTGTGGGCGCTGGCCCGGATGGACGACGAGCGCTGTCTACCGGGTCTGCTGGGGCTCCTCGCCGGTGCACCGTCCGGCTTCGCCACGCATCCGGCGCACTACCCCGCCGACTTCCACCACGTCGTCCTGCCCTCGCTCCCCGAGGCCCTCAGCGGCTTCGCGAGCCACGCCGAGCTGCTCGTCCCGGCCGTCTGCGACCGGATCGGCACGCTCACCGACCCGCATCAGGGCCACCGGTACGGCGAGCTGCTCGCCGGGTGGGGACCGGCGGCGGAGAGCGCCGTCCCGCGCCTGCTCGTCCTCCTGGAGGACGAGCGGACGTGGACCGCGGCGGCGAGGGCGCTGGCCGGGATCGGCGCGGCGGGTGAGGCGGCGGGGAGCCTGCTGCGGTCCCGGATCGGTGCCGGCGGGCCGGAGGACGAGCTCGCGGCCTGGGCGTACTGGCGGGTCGGTGGTGATCCCGGCCCGGCCCTCGCGCTCCTCGGACGTGAGCCGGAACGGCCACCGGGGCTCGCGGAACTGCGGCAGCTCGCGGACCTCGGCCCCCACGCCGCGCCCTTCGCGGACCGGCTCGCGGCCTTGGCCGCCGGCAACCACGTCTGGACCCGCGTCGAGGCGGCGCACGCCTTGTGGGCGACCGTCGGCGACACCGAGCGCAGCGTCGCCGTCCTGACGGCGGCCGTGCGCGAGCTGGCCGCAGGCCGGCACCAGCCGGCCGCCGTCGCCGCGGTGCGGTACCTGGCCCGGATCGGGCCCGCGGCACGGCCCGCCGCCGACCTGCTGCGCGACATCCGGGACCGCGACGAGCGGATGCGGTCCGCCGGCGCCTGGCGGGCGTTCACCCAGGACGAGGACGTCCGCGCCGCCGTACGGGAGCTGCTCGCCGCCGCGTCCTTCTGAGCCGGACGCGGCGGCCTGCGGCTACAGCGCGCGCAGGGCCTCCAGCTGGTCGAGGAACCACTGCTGCGGGGGGAGGGCGGTGGCGGCCGCGGCGAGGCGCTTGGTGCGTTCGGTGCGGTCGCCGGGGGGCAGGGTGAGGGCCTCGTGGAGGGCGTCGGCGGTGCCGGTGACGTCGTAGGGGTTGACGGTGACCGCGTCGTCGGCGAGCTCCTCGTACGCGCCGGCCTCGCGGGAGAGGACGAGGGCGCAGCCGTCGTCGGAGACGACGGGGATCTCCTTGGCGACCAGGTTCATGCCGTCGCGGATCGGGTTGACGAGGGCGACGTCGGCGAGGCGGTAGGAGGCCAGGGAGCGGGCGAAGTCGTCCTTGAGGCCGAGCTGGACCGGGGTCCAGGTGTCCGTGCCGTACGCGGCGTTGATCTCGTCGGTGACCCGCTGGACCTCCGCCATGTAGTCGCGGTAGACGGCGAGGTCCTGGCGGGAGGGGTAGGCGAAGGCGACGTGGACGACGCGGTCGCGCCACTCCGGGCGGGTGTCGAGCAGGTGCCGGAAGGCGTGCAGGCCGCGGACGATGTTCTTCGACAGCTCGGTGCGGTCGACGCGGACGACCGTGCGGCGGGGGGTGCCGTCGGCGGCCGCGCCGACGTCCGCGCGGAGCTCGGCGAGGCGCTCGTCGACGTCCGCCTCGTGGGAGCGGGCGCGCAGGAAGTCGGCGTCCGCGCCGAGTCCGTGCACGCCGACCTCGGTGCCGTCGAGGCCGCCGAGGCGGTCCTCGGCGCAGGCGGTGAACGCGTCGGCCCAGCGGCGGGTGAGGAAGCCGAGCCGGTCGGCGCCGAGCATGCCGCGCAGGAGCTGCTCGGCGATGTCGTCGGGCAGCAGGCGGAAGTAGTCCACCGGGGCCCAGGGGGTGTGCGAGAAGTGCCCGATCCGCAGGTCGGGGCGCAGCTCGCGGAGCAGGCCGGGGACCAGGCACAGGTGGTAGTCCTGCACGAGGACGGCCGCGCCCTCGGCGGCCTCTTCGGCGAGCGCCTCGGCGAAGGCGCGGTTGTACGCCTCGTACGCGGCCCACTGGCGGCGGAACTCCGCGTCGAAGACCGGCTCCAGGGGGGTCTGGTACAGCATGTGGTGCACGAACCACAGGACCGAGTTCGCGATCCCGTTGTACGCGTCCGCGTGCGTCTCGGGCGCGATGCCGAGCATCCGCACCCCGTCCTCGGAGACGCCGCGCCGCACCGCCTCGCGGTCGCCGTCGCCGAGCGCCGAGCAGACCCACAGCTTGTCGGAGACCGACGACAGGCCGGAGACCAGCCCGCCGCCGCCGCGCCGCGCGTCGAGCTCGCCGTCGTCGCCGAGGCTGTACGTGATGGGGCCGCGGTTCGATGCGACGAGGACCTGGGCGCCGTGCTGAGAGACCATGTCGCGAACTTAGCCCCAGACCGAAACGCTCAAACGTGCGAGCGCGGGGTTGTGGACAACCCCACGCCTGGGGACAACCCGACCACCCCGGGCCGGGCACCCCGGCATCACGCCGCCCGACGCGCCGTGTACTCGCTGATCTCGCGCATCGGCGGCCGCTCGACGGTGTCCACGTCGTACGTCGCCGGCACGAATCCCGTCCCGTCCTCGGAGCGCTCGAACTGGGTCAGCTTCGGGCGGACGAGGTTGCCTCGGGTGAGGCGGAGCTGGGCGGTGCGGTAGATGGCCGCGGACATGCGGCCGAGCGCGCGGCCGTCCTGGTGGCGGTGTTTGCGGACGCCGACGTCGACCTGGGCGAGCGCGTCGAGCCCGACGAGGTTGAGGGAGTCGATGAGCATGCCGATCTCGACGCCGTAGCCGACGGGGAAGGGCAGCTGTTCGAGGAGGGTGCGGCGGGCCGCGTACTCGCCGCCCAGCGGCTGGACGAAGCCGGCGAGCTGCGGCCAGTGGAGGTTGATCAGCGGGCGGGCCATCATCTCGGTGACCCGGCCGCCCTGGCCGGCCTCGTCGCGCAGCGGGCGGTCGTACATGGCCTTCACCAGGTCGACGTCCGGCTCCGTCAGCAGCGGGCCGACGATGCCGACCACGAAGTCGGAGTCGAACTCCTTCAGGTCGGCGTCGACGAACGCGACGATGTCCCCGGACGTCACCATCAGCGAGCGCCACAGCACCTCGCCCTTGCCCCGCGCGGCCGGGACGCGCGGCAGGATCGTGTCCCGGTGCACGACGCGCGCCCCGGCGGCCGCGGCCACCTCGGAGGTGCGGTCGGTGGAGCCGGAGTCGATGACGACGATCTCGTCCACCAGGGGGGTGGGCAGCGCCTCGATCAGGTCCCGGCGGATGACGGTGACGATGTCGCCGACGGTCGCCTCCTCGTTCAGCGCGGGCAGCACGACGCTGACCGTCTGCCGGGAGGATCGTTTCGCCGCGAGCAGCCCGTCGACCGGGCGGTCGGACACGGACCAGGATCGGCTCAGGAGCCAGCGCTCCACGTCTTCGAGCACGTGCGTGTCCCCTTACGTATCGGCTTCTGCCCTCGGCCGGGCTGTGACCCATCTCGCCGTTCGGACGACTATCTCAACCATCCGGTGTGTCGGTTACAGTCTTGGGCAAGGCGTATGACCTTCGCATGTCGGGGGTTGACCGTCTGTGACAGGCAGGTGTCCCGCACCTGCACCCGGCAGTTCCAGACTGCCCACAAACGCACAGGTCCGCGACCTGTCGCCATAGCGCTCATCCAGAGGGACAGAGGGATACGGCCCGTTGAAGTCCCGGCAACCACCCCGTCGACCGCGAGGTCACGGAGGGGAAGGTGCCAATTCCGTCTCGTGGCGAAGGTCGCCGCGGGGAAGATGAGGAGAAAGGGCCTCGCCATCATGGCTGTTGAGACTGTTGCAAGCACCACGGAATCTCCGTCGGCCGCCGCTCGGAACGCCACCCCCGTCGATCTCGGCCCCGCCGCCGCGCTGTCGTGCCGCGAGTGCGGCGAGCGCTTCCCGCTCGGCCCGATCTTCGCCTGCGAGCTCTGTTTCGGGCCGCTCGAAGTCGCCTACGACCTGCCGAGCGGCAGCCCCGAGGAGCTGAAGAAGCTCATCGCCGAGGGCCCCCGGAACATCTGGCGCTACGCCCCCCTCCTGCCCGTCCCCGCGGACGTGGCGACCAAGCCCAGCCTGAACCCCGGCTTCACCAAGCTCGTCAAGGCCGACAACCTCGCCCGCGAGCTGGGCGTGACCGGCGGCCTGTACGTCAAGGACGACTCCGGCAACCCGACGCACTCCTTCAAGGACCGCGTCGTCGCGATCGCCGTCGAGGCGGCGCGCGCGTTCGGGTTCACCACCCTGTCCTGCTCCTCCACCGGCAACCTCGCCGGCGCGGTCGGCGCCGCCGCCGCGCGGGCCGGCTTCCGCTCGTGCGTGTTCATCCCGCACGACCTGGAGCAGGGCAAGGTCGTCATGGCCGCGGTCTACGGCGGCGACCTGGTCGGCATCGAGGGCAACTACGACGACGTCAACCGCTTCTGCTCCGAGCTCATCGGCGACCCGCTCGGCGAGGGCTGGGGCTTCGTCAACGTCAACCTGCGCCCGTACTACGGCGAGGGCTCGAAGACGCTCGCGTACGAGATCTGCGAGCAGCTGGGCTGGGAGCTGCCCGACCAGCTGGTCATCCCGATCGCGTCCGGCTCGCAGCTCACGAAGATCGACAAGGGCCTGCAGGAGCTGATCAGGCTCGGTCTGGTCGAGGACAAGCCGTACAAGATCTTCGGCGCGCAGGCCGAGGGCTGCTCGCCGGTCTCGGCGGCCTTCAAGGCCGGGCACGACGTGGTCCGTCCGCAGAAGCCCGACACCATCGCCAAGTCGCTCGCGATCGGCAACCCGGCCGACGGCCCGTACGTGCTCGACATCGCGCGGCGCACCGGCGGCGCGGTGGAGGACGTCACCGACGAGCAGTGTGTGGACGCGATCAAGCTGCTCGCGCGGACCGAGGGCATCTTCGCGGAGACCGCGGGCGGGGTGACCGTCGGCGTGACGAGGAAGCTGATCGAGAACGGGCTGCTCGACCCCGCGCTCACCACGGTCGTCCTCAACACCGGCGACGGCCTGAAGACCCTGGACGCGGTGGCCCCGACCACCGGCCCGTCCGCGACCATCCGCCCGTCCCTGGACGCGTTCCGTGACGCGGGCCTGGCCCACTGACACCCTGTCGCCCGGGTCGATCCCAGCGAGCAATCCAGCGAGGAGAACGAGCATGAGCGTCAAGGTCCGGATCCCGACCATCCTGCGGACGTACACCGGCGGGGAGGCCGAGGTCGCCGCCGAGGGGGCGACCCTCGCGGAGGTCATCGCCGACCTGGAGAAGAACCACACCGGCATCGCGGCCCGCGTCCTGGACGACCAGGGCAGGCTGCGCCGGTTCGTGAACGTCTACGTCAACGACGACGACGTCCGCTTCGAGCAGGGCCTGGACACGGCCACGCCCGACGGCGCGGGCGTGTCGATCATCCCGGCGGTCGCCGGCGGCTGACCGCGGCCGCGGTCCCGCGCGCGTGACGCCGCGCGGACGTGACGCCGCGAGCTCGCGACCGCGCCCGGTCGCGTCGCCGCCCGGGCGCGCGTGACGCGCCGAGCCGGAATTCGCTTCCGGCATACGGATCGCCTCTTCCGCGGACAAGCGGAAGGGGCGATTCTGCATTGTTGAGCGCGGTACGATTGCCGAGCCCCTCTCTTCCGGTCCCGTGCCAGGCGCATATGAAGCCCGCCGGGTCGAGGGCGAATCGCTCCGGTTCACACGGACGTCACGAAAAGATAAAGACAAATTACGGGGCGCATTCACCCCGTAAGCGTCTTTTGGCCGGACCGACTCCTCCCCACTCGCCGCCTTTCCTCCGCATTCGGTGGTCGGGGCGCTGACCGGATTCCCCGGCCGATTGCCCTGTTGCAGAGGGCAGTTGGGCAGATACATTCAGCCGCGGTCGACGCGCCACGGCGCAAGGTCTGACCCGGGTCCGCGCAGTGCGGGCCTGTGCACGGGCCAGTAACAGGGGAGTTGGTCATGAGCCAGGGCACCGTCAAGTGGTTCAACGCGGAGAAGGGCTACGGCTTCATCGCGGTCGACGGTGGTGCGGATGTCTTCGTCCACTACAGCGCGATACAGATGGACGGATACCGCACCCTTGAAGAGGGTCAGCGGGTGGAGTTCGAGATCTCGCAGGGCCAGAAGGGTCCGCAGGCCGACATGGTCAAGCTCGCCGTCTGATCACTCCCGATCCCGGCGCGACCGACCAGCCACGTACTCACGCCGCAGGGCCCGTACCCCCTCACCAGGGGTGCGGGCCCTGCGTGCGTCGCGGGTGGCCGGTGTGCGGAGGGTCGGGATCTGTGGTACCCGCTTGCACTCGCAGGGGTCGAGTGCTAATCATTGGGCTTAGCACTCTCCGAGTGAGAGTGACAGAACTTGGACCGGGTCGGTGAGGCCCGCGGCCGGGTGGGGCAAGGAACCACACGGCCGGCGGGCCGTCCGTCGCGGGCGCGGACGCGGTCCTGGAAGAACGCCACCCCTGTCCGGGAGGACCACTTCACATGGCCAAGATCATCGCGTTCGACGAGGAGGCCCGCCGCGGCCTCGAGCGTGGGATGAACCAGCTCGCCGACGCCGTCAAGGTCACCCTTGGCCCCAAGGGCCGCAACGTCGTCCTTGAGAAGAAGTGGGGCGCCCCCACGATCACCAACGACGGTGTCTCCATCGCCAAGGAGATCGAGCTCGAGGACCCGTACGAGAAGATCGGCGCGGAGCTCGTCAAGGAGGTCGCCAAGAAGACGGACGACGTCGCCGGTGACGGTACGACGACCGCGACCGTCCTGGCCCAGGCGCTCGTCCGCGAGGGTCTGCGCAACGTCGCCGCCGGCGCCAACCCGATGGCCCTGAAGCGGGGCATCGAGAAGGCCGTCGAGGCCGTCTCCGCCGCGCTCCTGGAGCAGGCGAAGGACGTCGAGACCAAGGAGCAGATCGCCTCCACGGCCTCCATCTCCGCCGCCGACACCCAGATCGGCGAGCTCATCGCCGAGGCGATGGACAAGGTCGGCAAGGAAGGCGTCATCACCGTCGAGGAGTCGCAGACCTTCGGTCTGGAGCTCGAGCTCACCGAGGGCATGCGCTTCGACAAGGGCTACATCTCGGCCTACTTCGCCACGGACATGGAGCGCATGGAGTCGTCCCTCGACGACCCGTACATCCTGATCGTGAACTCGAAGATCTCCAGCGTGAAGGACCTGCTCCCGCTGCTGGAGAAGGTCATGCAGTCGGGCAAGCCGCTGCTGATCATCGCCGAGGACGTCGAGGGCGAGGCCCTGTCGACGCTGGTCGTCAACAAGATCCGCGGCACCTTCAAGTCCGTCGCCGTCAAGGCCCCGGGCTTCGGCGACCGCCGCAAGGCCATGCTGAACGACATCGCCATCCTCACCGGCGGCACGGTCATCTCCGAGGAGGTCGGCCTCAAGCTCGAGAACGCGGGCCTGGACCTGCTCGGCAGGGCGCGCAAGGTCGTCATCACCAAGGACGAGACCACCATCGTCGACGGCTCGGGCGAGTCCGACCAGGTCGCCGGCCGCGTGAACCAGATCCGCGCGGAGATCGAGAACAGCGACTCCGACTACGACCGCGAGAAGCTCCAGGAGCGCCTGGCGAAGCTCGCGGGCGGCGTGGCGGTCATCAAGGCCGGCGCGGCGACCGAGGTCGAGCTCAAGGAGCGCAAGCACCGCATCGAGGACGCCGTGCGCAACGCGAAGGCGGCCGTCGAGGAGGGCATCGTCGCCGGTGGCGGCGTGGCCCTGCTGCAGGCCTCCGCGGTCTTCGAGAAGCTGGAGCTCTCGGGTGACGAGGCGACCGGCGCGAACGCGGTCAAGCTGGCCCTGGAGGCCCCGCTGAAGCAGATCGCCGTCAACGGCGGTCTCGAGGGCGGCGTCATCGTCGAGAAGGTCCGCAACCTGCCGATCGGCCACGGCCTCAACGCCGCGTCCGGCGAGTACGTGGACATGATCGCCGAGGGCATCATCGACCCGGCGAAGGTCACGCGCTCCGCGCTGCAGAACGCGGCCTCCATCGCCGCGCTCTTCCTCACCACCGAGGCCGTCATCGCCGACAAGCCGGAGAAGGCCGCCGCGGCCGCGCCGGGCGGCATGCCGGGCGGCGACATGGACTTCTGAGCCCCGGCTCAGGCTCCACCGCTCCACCACACCGAGGGCGGCACCCCTGTCACAGGGGGTGCCGCCCTCGGGCGTGTCACGGGCCGGGCGGTGGGGTGAAGATGCTGTGGGTGCCGATGCGGCGCCAGATCACGTGCGGCATGCCGGCGATCTTCTGATCCCCGTAGGCCCAGGTCGCGCGGCCGTCGGGGGCCCAGGTCAGTTCGTAGACACCCGGGGCCGCCTGAACGCCCTTGATGCGCAGCCCCGGCCGGAAGATCCCGGATTCCAGATCGGGCACGAAGTGCTCGGTGACGACGCGGCGGAAGCGTCGTTGCTGTGCAGGTGCGAGGTCGGCGAAGTCCCTGCTGAAGCGCGGCGTCACCTCGAAAGTGGGCACAGGCGGTCAGTCACCTTCCGGGGCGCGGTCCGGCTCGGCGTCGGGCACGCCCAGTGCGGCGAACATCTCCTCGGCGCTGCCGTGCACCGTGCCCTCGCCGCGCGCGATCTGCTCCGACGCCTCACGCTCGCCCGCCTGCCACTCCTCGGTCCAGAACCATGCCTGATCGGCCGGGACCGAGGTCAGGCCGCGCAGGATGACCTGACCCTCGCGCACGACGAACTCGACGTCGTCGCCCGGTTCGATGTGGAGCGCGCGACGGATCTCGCTTGGCAGTGTCAGCTGCCCCTTTTCTCGCAGCTGGGCCCTTATGCGGGTGTCCAAAGCCATGGCCAGCCCCTTCCGCGTGGCTTCTCTGCCGTCGAGCGCGCATCTCGGCGACCCATGCGCGTCTCGACGACACGTGCGCGTCTCTCAGGATACGAGCGGCGACGAAATTTTGCACAGTTGGAATTTCCTACTTCCGCACAGCCGCGCGGATGGCGGCGGCGTGGGCGTGGGCGTCGACCGGCGGTGGTGAGGGCGGTGCGGGTGCGCGGCGGGCGGGGTGGCAGGAGGGGCAGAAGCCGTCGGGGAGGGAGGCGGGGCGGCCGGGGGCGGCGCAGAGGGTGCATTCCATGAGGACGAGGGGGGCGGGTGGTGGTGGTGCGGGGGTGGGGAGCTTCGTCGTGAGGCGGGTGCGCAGGAGCGCGGCGGGGTGGCGGACGGGGGTGGGGAGGCCGGCCGTGAGGGCGGTGAGGAGGGTGTCCTCCGTCGCGCCGCGGGCGAACCACTCCTCCGCGAGGGGGGCCAGGGCGCGGCAGTCGGCGTCGGAGAGGGAGAGTGCGGGTGTCGCGCGGCCGAGCGCGGCGAGGAGGGTGTGGGCGCGGGAGCGGGTCGGGCGGGGCACGGGGACGCCGACGGGGGGCTGAGCGAGTGCGGCCGGGGCGCGGGCGGGGGAGTCCGCGGGCCCTGCTGCGTCCAAGGTCTCGTACGGGGCGTACGGGGCGGGCGCGGCGGTGTGCGGGGCAGGCAGGTGTGCCGTGCCGCCGTGGAACGCCGTCCACCAGGACTCGTCCCGCGGGCGCGGGGTCCACCAGGTCTGCGTGACCCAGCGGTGGGTGCCGTCGAAGGCCCGGATGCAGGTGCGGCCGCGGCGGAGGTGGCCGGCGAGCTGGATGCGGTTGAGGGAGGTGCGGAGCGCGCACTGCCCGTACGGGAGCTGCTTGGCCAGCGTCTTCACCGAGATGTCCGCGCCGACGGGGAGCCGGTCGATGTACGCGGCGATGGCGGCGTCGCGGGGCCAGAGGTGGGGGAAGTCCGTCTGTTCCGCGTCGAGTTCGGAGAACGGGACCTGTTTGCCGTACCCGGGCTTGGCCAGGGGGTGCGGGGCGTCATTAGAATCGGCAGGAGCCATGGGTCGGTTTCCTTTGCTGTCGATCGCGTGGCGAGGCCCTCGGAGGTGTTGTGAGCACCGACGGGGGCCGTTTGCACTTGTCCTGACGGCACGTTAGGGCGCGGTGACACTCCGTCGCAACTCGCATCCGCAAAGTCGACCCGTGGGGGTGGGGAGGGGGGTAGTCCCCCTTCTGTACCGCCGTGGAAGGAGCGCTCGGCTCGCGGCCCCCGGCCTCCGCGGCTTGAGCCCCGGGCGGGGTCCTCCGCTCTGACCAGGCGTTTCCCTGTCCCCTGCCGGACGCGAATCCGCCTCCTCACGCCGGGACTTGAGCTCCGGGCCGGAGGCGGAACGCGGGTGGGGGAGGCGCGCGGCGGTCCGACCGGGGCGCGGCCCGCGATCGATGCGCCGGTGAACCCGGGGCGGTCGGGCTTACGGCCCCGGGTCCGGCGGTCGGGCTCAGGTGGTCTTGAGTGCGGTCACGAAGGTCGTCCACGGTCCCGTGCGGAAAGCGAGGTGGGGGCCGTGGGGGGTCTTGGAGTCCCGTACCGGGACGATGCCGGCCGCGGCGAGGTCGTCGGAGACCTCCAGGCAGTTGCCGCCGTCCCCGCTGCTGTGGCTGGACTTGCGCCAGGTGGCGACCTCGACGCAGTCGCCGCCGTCACCTCCGCTGTAGGAAGACTTCTTCCATACGGCGTCGGTCAAATCGTAGTCAGGGATGCTCACTTGCTTCATGCGCGTAATCCTCCGCCGTCGAGCTGATCAAGTCCATGGAGTCCTGTGGTGACAGGGCGCTGGCCACGAGCAGATCGTAGGTGAGGCGGTGTCGCGAGACGGTGGACGGATCGTCCTCCAGCAGGCCGGTGTCCTGACCCTGCAGGTATGCGAGCGGTGGGGCATCGTCGAAGTACATGAGCTTGAGCGAGCCGCTATTCGCGGCGTGAGCGCCCGCGGAGAACGCGATCACCTGAACGATGATCCGGTTCTCGCAGGCCAGGCTGATGACATGCCGAAGGGCCTCTGCCATCACCGCAGGCCCACCCACTGACCGGCGGAGCACGGCCTCGTCCAAAATCGGCCACAACAACGGCTTTGTTGGGGAGCCGAGAAGCTGTGCGCGATCGAGTCGAGCCGCTACCAGATCATCGATGGTCTGCTCACTTGCAGTCGGCCGGTAGGCGCGAAAAACGGCCCTTGCGTAGGCCGAGGTCTGGAGCAGTCCGGGGATCAGCAAGGGGTTGTACTCGCGGATCTCCGTCGCCACCGCCTCCGCTTCCGCCGCCTCAGCGAAGTGCGCCGGGTACTTCGACGCGTTCGCCGCCCGGCAGTTGCGGCTGAACAGGCCCCCTGTGAGCAGGAGTTCGTCGATCCGCGCCGCCATGTCCGCGCGGATGCGCCGCGTACCCGCCTCCATCTGGCCGACGTAGGAGCCGCTGACGAACAGCAGCTCCCCCAAGGCCTCCTGGCTGTACCCCGCCTGCTCCCGCATGTGGCGCAGCTCCGCGCCGAGCAGGGCGCGCGGGGAGGACTCGGGGTCCCGGGGGTGCTGGGGCATGTGCGGCTCCCTCGCAACAAACGCGGTTGTTGGGCCTGCGCCACTGTCGAGGGTAGGCCTCGGGCGGCCACGCTGAGTGGCGAACAGCGACACTCAGTGTGGAGGCGTACCGATGACGACCCGGCCCGAGACCGACCGCCGCGAGTGGACCGCGGTGTTCCCGCCGCGGCCCGCCTCCGTAGGCCTCGCCCGCCTCTACGTGCGCCGGCGCCTGACCCTCTGGCGCTGGGAGGGCGACATCGAGGACGCCGTCCTCGTCGCCTCCGAGCTGCTGGCCAACGCGGTGCGCTACGGCCGGCTCCCCGCCCGCACCGTCCTCCTGCGCCTCGCGCTGGACGACGACGCCCTGCTGATCGACGTGTCCGACCCCGTCCCCGCCTTCCCGAACTTCGTGGCGACGCCCCCGGCGCCCCACGCCGACGCGGGCCGCGGCCTCGCCATCGTCCGCACCCTCGCCACCGACCTCACCTGGTTCCTCCGCGACCCCACCGGCAAGACCGTCCGCGCGACGCTGCGGCCCGGGGGTGTCGCCGGGGCCGCGCGCCGGAACCTGTAGGGGACCTCCAGGTCAGGCGAGCTCCGCGCGCACCCACTGCGCCGTGTCCGCGCCGTCGAGGCGCTTCGCCATGTGGACGTCGGCGTGGCCGCCGGGGATGCCGAGGGTGCGGCCGGTCTCGACGTAGCCGAGGCGCTGGTAGAAGGCGGGGGCCTGGAAGGTGAAGGAGGAGACGAGGACGCGGTCGCAGCCGCGGCGGAGGGCTTCCGCTTCCGCCGCGGCGATGAGGTCGCGGCCGAGGCCGGTGCCGCGTTGGTCCTCGCGGACCCAGAGCATGTCGACGAAGCAGGCGTCGCCCCAGATCCACCCGGTGAGCCCGCCGAGGAGCTCGCCGTCCGGCGCGTCGACGCGGACGCTGAACTCCTCCGGATCCGCGCCGGTCGCCCGGTTGTTGAACGCGGTCAGCTCCTCGTCGAGCCGCTGACCGAGCTTCTCGTCCTTGCCGCCGACGCGGGGGGTGGGATGTTCCATGGCCGCCATCCTGCGCCGCAGGACCGCCCGTGGCCAGCGATTTCGTCCCTCGTGCGGGCGCGGGGCGCGGGGCGGGCCGACGGCGGGGACGAAAGTTTCGGTCATCCAGTGCAACCGGTCGGCGCATGGTGGCGGAAAGCGTCCCCACACAGAGTTCGAGACCTTCTCGACCCGGATGATGGGGACCAGCCATGACCGTTCGTTCTGCCGGCGCCGCGCTCACCGCCGCCGTCGCCGTCGCGCTCACCGTCACCGTCGGCGCTCCCGCCTTCGCCCAGCCGCAGGCCGCCCCGGACGACACGGCGCACGTCTCCGTGCTGCACGCGGTGCCGGGGCTGACCGTGGACGTGTTCGCCGGGGACAAGGAGCTGCTGCCGGACTTCGAGCCGGGCACGCTCACCGACCCGCTGAAGCTGGACGCGGGCTCGTACGACATCAAGGTCTTCAAGGACGGCGAGGGCCCCGACGGCACCCCGGCGATCGAGAAGACGGTCGAGGTGCCGGGCGGAGCCAACGCGACGCTCGTCGCCCACCTGGACGCCGACGGCAAGCCCGCGCTCGACGCGTTCGTCAACGACACCTCGAAGGTCCCGGCCGGCAAGGCGCGGCTCACCGTCCGGCACGTGGCCGCCGCCCCGGCCGTCGACGTCCGGGCGGGCGGCACGCCGGTGTTCGAGGGTCTTGAGAACCCCAAGGAGGCCAAGGGCGAGGTGGACGCCGGCACCGTGAAGGCCGACGTCGTCCTGGCCGGCACCGACACCGTCGCGATCGGCCCCGCCGACCTCGACCTGGCCGAGGGCAGCAACACGATCGTCTACGCGTGGGGCAGCGCCGAGGACAAGAACCTCGAGCTCGCGACGCAGACCGTCGACGGCCTGCACTCCGCGCCGCACGGCGTTCCCGCCGGCGGGAACGGCGAGGCCGCGGGCGTGAACGACCCGGCCGTCCTGGGCTCCCTCTCCGTCGCGGCGCTCCTCGCCGCGGGCGGTGCCGCCTTCCTGCTGCGCCGGCGCGGCGAAGCGGCCTGACCCCTCTCCCACCCCACCGCAGGTGTGCCCGCCCGAGGCCGTCCGGGCGGGCACACCGCATCACGGAAAGGCCGACCACCATGCTCACGCGCCCGGCACGACACCGCAGGCTCCTCGGGGCGGCCGCGGCGCTCGTCGCCGTCCTGCTCAGCGCCCTGGCCGTCGTCGTCTGGCGCGACGGACCCACCCGCGCCGCAGACTTCGGGGCGATGTCGGCCGCGTCCCCGGCGGCTCCGGCGACGGACCGCCCCGGTGCACCGGGGCCGGGGCCGTCCGCCCGCCGGGCCGAGGCCGCCGACGACCCGGCGCCCGCTCCCGTCGCCGCGCCCCGGCAGCTCTCCCTCCCGCGGCTCGGCCTGCGCGCTCCCGTCGACGCCGTGGGCGTGGCCGAGGACGGTCAGACGGAGGTCCCGGAGGACCCCGACCGGGTCGGCTGGTACCGCTTCTCGCCCGCACCGGGGTCGGACGAGGGATCGTCCGTGATCGTCGGCCATGTCGATTCCAAGAACAAGGGGTTGGGCGTGCTGAACGCGCTCAACGAGGTCCGCGAGGGCGACGTGGTGCGCGTGGGACGTGCGGACGGCAGCACCGTCAGCTACGAGATCACCGCGCGCCGGACCGTCGGGAAGAAGGACCTGGCCGCGTCGGGCGCCTTCCGCCGGGACGGCCGCGCGGTGCTGACGATGATCACGTGCGCCCTCCCGTACGTCCGGGACGCCGGCGGATACCAGAACAATCTGGTCGTGACCGCGCAGGAGGTCGTCAAGTGACGGCCGTGTGGGGTGGCGCCGAGGTGCGTGCGGCTACAGTCGCGCCCGTGACCACTGTGACGGAAGACGGCCTGGGCGAGGGATTCGCCCGGGGCGACGAAGCGTGCCTGGGCGAGGCGTACCGCCGCTGGGGTGCGCTCATCTACACGCTAGCCACCCGCAAGCTCGGCGATCCGGAGGAGGCGAAGGACGTCACCCAGCTCGTCTTCGTCGGCGCCTGGAAGAGCCGGGCGACCTTCGACGCGAGCCGCGGCTCGCTGAAGACCTGGCTGATGGGCATCACCCACAAGAAGATCGCCGACGCCCTGGAGCGGCGCACCCGGCACCTGCGCGACGTCGCCGCCGCCACCGCGGCCGTGGACGTCTCCCACCGGCCGGCGGCCCCGGTGACCGAGGCGGTGCTCGACCACATGGTGCTCAGCCGCGAGATGGAGCACCTGCCCGAACAGCAGCAGACGGTACTGAAGCTGTCCTTCTACGAGGACCTGTCCCAGTCACAGATCGCCGAGCGGACCGGATGGCCGCTGGGCACGGTGAAGAGCCATACTCGGCGCGGCCTGATGCGGCTGAAGAAGCGGTTGGAGGTGGACGGTGAAGCACACCGATGAAGACACTCTGGCGATGATGGCCCTCGGTGAGGAGAGCGACTCCCTGGCCTCTCTCCACCTGCACGAGTGCGACGGATGCCGGCGGGAGTACGACCTCCTGCGCCGGACGGTGGCCGCGATGCGGCTGCCCGCGGTGGCGGAGGACGAGATCATCCCGCCGCCGGACGACGTGTGGCGCTCGATCGCGAGCGAGCTGCGGATCAGTGAGAGCGTCGGGTCCCCGGTGGGCGCCGCGCCCGGTGCGGGCGCCGCGCCGGCCGGGGGCTCCGAGCCCCCGGTGAGCTCATCGCCGTCCGAGCCCTCCGGATCCTCCCGGCCCTCCGCGCCCTCTGCCGCATCCGCCGCCTCCGGGTCCTCCGCGCCTTCCGCGTCCTCCGCGCCTTCCGAGCCGGAGCCCGCCGCGGAGCCCGCCGCCCCGGTGGCCGCGGTCCGGCCGACGGCGGTGCGGCGGATGAGCCGGTTCGCCGTGACGCTCGCCGCCTGTACCGCGCTGCTGGGTGCGGCCTCGGGCAGCGTTCTGACCTGGTGGCTCGTCCGTCCGGACGCCGCGGTCACGAAGGTCGCCGACGGCCGGCCGCTGGAACCCCTGCGCCCCAACTCCGCGGGATACGCGGCCCTGAAGGACACGAGCTCGCAGCGGTCGCTGCAGATCAGCGTCAAGGGCCTGCCGAAGACGGCCGGTTACTTCGAGGTGTGGCTCATGGACCGCTCCCACACGAAGCTCGTCTCCATGGGCGTGCTCGGCCCCGACGGCCGGGCCACGCTGCCCGTGCCCTCCACGATCGACCTGGACGAGTACTCGGTCGTGGACGTGTCGGTGCAGCCGTACAACGGGAAGCCCGACCACTCGGGCAAGAGCATCGTGCGTGGTGCGTACGCCAGTTGAGGCCCTGACCCCGGTGCGTACGCGTACCGCGTGCCGCCAACGGCCGGGAAGGCTCCGTCGAGCCTCCCCGGCCGTTGTGCGTGGGCGCGGGCGCGCGCCTGTGCGGGGGCCTGTGGATGGGGGGCCGGACACCGGCTCCGGTCGGTCCGGACGCGCGACGGGATCCGCTCGGAAATTCGCCGCCCCGATCGCATCCGATGGTCGACAGCCGGCGGAACACATCCCCGTCACACCGACCACCGGCCGCTTCCCACCTCAGGAGTCACCTGCCATGACCCGTACCGCCGTTGCCGCCGCCACCGTCGTCGCCGCGCTCGCGATCGCCGCGCCCACCGCGTCCGCCGCCCCGAAGCCCGTCGCTGTCAAGGGCGGCCACACCTCGGTCACCGTGGCCCCCGCCGTCGCCGGGGCGCTGCTCTCCAACGGCATCGCCCCGATCGTCACGACGCCCGGCAAGCCCTCGCTGACCAAGGTCGGCGGCAAGGCCACCCTCAAGGCGACCTACCCGGTCACGGGCGGCTCCCTCACGGCCGCGCCCCTGGGCGGCAAGATCCTGCACAAGGGCGGCCTGAAGTTCACCAACGTCTTCAACGGCAAGTCGCTCGCGGTGAAGGACTTCACCATCGACCTGAACAAGGCCCAGCTCACCGGCCGCGTCGCCGGCACCAAGACCCGCGTCCCGGTCTTCAAGCTGGACCTCTCGAAGGCCACGGTGAAGGTGGACAAGCACGGGGCGAAGGCCACCCACGTGATCCTGAAGCTCACCCCCGAGGCCGCGGGCGCGCTGAACACCACCCTGAAGACGAAGGTGTTCAGCGCCGGTCTGAAGGTCGGCACGGCGGACACCGCGCCGCGCTTCTGATCCGTACCGCGCGCCGTCGTCACCGAGGCAGTGCCCCCGTCCGCAGGGGGCACTGCCTTCCTCGTGCCGGGGTCGCTTCCGGGGACGCTCGTCGTTCCCGGGCCGCCGCCCGTCAGGACGCCGTGGCCAGGGCCTTGCGGAGGTGGCCCGAGGACGCGGTGAGCAGGGAGTCGGCGGTCGCCGCGTCGACGTCGGCGAGGATGATCAGGATCGCGGTCTTGACCTCGCCGCCGGCCGCGGCGAGGGCGGCCTCGATGGTGGGGTCGTCGGCGTCGGTGGCGAGGGCGACGATGCGGCGGGAGCGGGCGCGCAGCTTGTCGTTGGAGGCGCGGACGTCGACCATCAGGTTCCCGTAGGTCTTGCCGAGCCGGATCATGGTGATGGTCGAGAGCATGTTGAGGACGAGCTTCTGCGCGGTGCCGGCCTTCAACCGGGTGGACCCGGTGAGGAGTTCGGGGCCGACGACGACCTCGATGCCGTGCTCGGCGGCCGCCGCGAGCGGGCTGTCGGCGTTGCAGGACAGGCCGATCGTCAGCGCGCCGAGCGTGCGGGCGTGCTCGACCGCGCCGATGGCGTAGGGGGTGCGGCCGGAGGCGGAGATGCCGACGACGGTGTCGTCCGCGGTGAGCTTCAGCGCGTCGAGGTCCGCCGCGGCCAGCTCCGCGGAGTCCTCCGCCCCTTCGACCGCCTTGACCATCGCGGACGGGCCGCCCGCGATGAGCCCGACGACCTCGGAGGGGTCGGTGTTGAACGTCGGCGGGCACTCCGACGCGTCCAGTACGCCCATCCGCCCGGCCGTCCCGGCCCCCGCGTAGACCAACCGCCCGCCGCGGGCCATCCGCTCCGCCGTCGCGTCGATCGCCGCGGCGATCAGGGGGAGTCGGGAGGCGACGGCCCCCGGTACGCCGGAGTCCTCGCGGTTCATCAGCGCGACGAGTTCCGCGGTGGGGAGGCGGTCCATCTCGGCCAGCTCCGGACGGTGGGCCTCGGTCGCGAGGGTGGCCAGCTCGGCGCGCAGGGAACCGTAGGTGACGTCGGACGGGTTGCTCATCAAGTGCGGCTTCCTCGGGAGGGGGTGGTGTGGGGGTGGTCAGCGCCCGGCGCGGTGCCGGTGGGCGAGGGCCTCGTACGACGCGGCCAGCGCGGGCGCGGCCTTCTCGTACGTCCGCTGCATGACGCCGACGAACAGGCAGTCCACGACGAGCAGTTGGCTCGTACGGCTCGACATCGCGGCGGGCCGCAGGTCGCTCTCGCGGGCCGTGGAGGTGGTCAGGACGTGGTCGGCGTACTGCGACGCGGGGCCGTCGGGGCGGCCGGTGACCGCGATCGTCGTCGCGCCGTGCTCGAACGCGACCCGCAGCGGCTCGATGACGTCACCCGTCCCGCCGCTGTGGGTGATCGCGATCGCCACGTCCTTCGCGCGCAGCTGCACGGCGTTGGTGACGGCGAGGTGGGGGTCGTGGTGCGCGTGCGCGATCAGGCCGATGCGGAGGAGCTTCTGCACGAGGTCCTGGGCGACGAGGCCCGACGCGCCGACGCCGTACACGTCGATCCGGCGGGCCTGGGCCAAGGCGGCGACAGCGGAGCCGAGTTGGGCGGTGTCGAGGGAGGCGGCGGTGTCGGCTAGGGTCTGCTGCTCGTCGTGGGCGAGCTTGGCGACGACGTCGGCGATCGGGTCGTCGACCGCGATGTCCGCGGTGACCGCGGGGGCGCGGCCGGACTCCTGGTGCGCGGCGAGGCCGGCCAGGGCGAGGCGCAGGTCGCGGTAGCCGGGGTAGCCGAGCACGCGCGCGGTCCTGACGACCGTCGCCTCGCTCGTCCCCGTCCGCTCGGCGAGGCCCGTCACCGTCAGCGAGGCGCAGACGGCGGGCTCCGCGGCGACCATCTCCGCGACGCGGAGCATCGAGCGCGTCATCGACGGGCCCAGGGTTCGCACCTTCGCCGCGAGGGCGGCGGGCGCGGGGGGTGTCCCGCCCGCGGAAGTTTCCTTCACGTCTCTGCTCACGGCTGGAAGGTATTTCCAAAGGGGCGGGCGGTCAAGGGGGTGGCGGGGGCCTTGGGCGGCGGGCGACGAGGATTTCGCGGCGGGTGCCTTAGGCGGCGGGCGACGAGACTTTCGCGGCTCCGCCGCGGATGCACGGCCTGCGGCCGCGCGGCCTCAAACGCCGGCCGGGCTGAGATTTTTTGCCGGCTCGGGGTGGGTTGCGTGCGGCTCGCGGCGGGTTGCGTGCGGCTCGGGGTGGGTTCGGTACAGCTCGGGGTGGGTTGCGTGCGGCTCGGGGTGGGTTGCGTCCGGTTTCGGGTCGAGGGCTGGTGTCGTGGGTGGGCCTCACAGGTCGAGCGGGGACGTCTGTGAGGCCAGGCGCATGGTGGTGGTGCAGCCGAGGGTTTGGCGGTACGGGCGGCCGCCCTGTTCGTAGAGCAGGGCGCAGTCGTCGAGGTCGCCCCGGACGGGGCCGGTGACCTTGAGGCGGGCGACGTAGTAGATGTCGCCGGACTCGCCGGCGTCGAGGACGACCGGCTTGCGGGCGAAGTCGTGGACGGTGGTCAGGTCGACGCTGCCGGGGTCGCCCTGCCGGCTGACGAAGGAGTACGCGCCCGTCTCGTCCAGGCTGACCGCGCGGTACTCGAGGAGCCGCAGACCGTCCGGCACGCGGCGGACCTGCGCGCTCCGGATCTCCAGCCGCTCGTCGGACGTGTTGGTCGTCACGGGGAAGGACACCCACCACTCCTGGCCCACCCGCAGGTTCGGGACGCCGAGCTGGGCGGCGGAGCGTTCACCGTGGTTCAGCGCGGTGCCCGCCTCCGCGCTCGCCGTGCCCGGGGGGAGGGGTGCGGAGGTGTAGCCCGTGGCGAGGAGGAGGGGGGCGAGGAGGGCGATCCGGGTCGGGGTGGAGAGCGTGCGGGCGCGTCGTGGTGTGCGGATGGTTTTCCCCGGCGTGTGCGTTTCCCCTGGTGGCGGGGGGTTCCCGCCGTAGAGGAGTTATAGGCCGGGCGGGTGGGTGGGGGCAAGGGGCGTCGGGCCGGGTCCGGGCCGGAGGCGGCGCGGGACAATGGGGGCATGGATCGCAGCAGCCCCCTCGAACAGTCCCTGCACGCCGCCCGCGCCCGCGTCCTCGCCGATCTCGCCGCGCGGGAGGTCGCGGAGGCGGACGTGGTGTCGATGGTGGAGGACGCGGTGACCCACCGCAGGTGGTGGGTGGAGCAGTGGCCGGAGGGGGCGGAGTTCGTGGTGGGGCTGGTGGCGCAGGACGTGCAGGACGCGCTGCTGGACGCGTACGGGCGGTGGCCGCTGTGCCCGCTGTGCGAGGAGCCGCACGCGTTGGAGGTCGAGCCGGAGCTCGGGGCCGACCCGCACTGGGCGTGCGCGAAGACGGCCGTGCTCGTCGCACGCGTGGGGGAGCTGGGCTGACGTGGCCGTCTACATCGACCCGCCGACCTGGCCCGGCCACGGGCGGATGTGGTCGCACCTGGTCAGCGACGTCTCGTACGACGAACTGCACGCGTTCGCCGCACGCATCGGCTGCCCGCGACGGGCGTTCGAGCGGGACCACTACGACGTTCCGGAGACGCGCTACGCGGACGCGGTCGCGGCCGGCGCGCTCGAGATCGGCAGCAAGGAACTGGTCCGCCGCCTGACGGAGGCGGGCCTGCGACGGCGGAAGGGGTCCGCGGGCGAGGCGTGACCCCTCGCCCGCGGACCGAGCGTCTGGTAGATGCCCAGCTCGTCCACCAGCTTGCGGTAGAGCGTGCGCTGCACGACGTCGATGATGCCGTTGTGATGCGCGTGCGGTGGGGGTAGCACGACGATCCGTCCTCCGTCGATCTCGGCGCGCCAGCCCTCCGGCACGTCCAGTCCGCGCCACACGTGGAGGAGGAGCTCCCACTCGCTGAGGGGAGGCGTCGGCATCGGGTCGGGTTCGACCGTCGCGGCGGTCATCGCGACTCCCTTTCTTCGGCGGCCTCGTGCGGCGAGCGCAGATCGACGGTGCGGCGGCCCGGAGGCCGCTCACCTCAGCGTCCCGCGATCGGGTGACGAGCGCACCGAAGCTCGTCAGACGCGCTCGGACGCGGGGGTGGGGGTCGGGGTGAGGGTGGTCGAGCCCGTGACGACGCGGCTCGGGGTGTGGAGGCGGAGGGCGATGCCGACCAGGGCGAGGGCCGCGAGGGTCATGGCCGCGCCGGCCCAGGCGGTGGCGGAGAAGCCGAGGCCGGCGTCGATGACGGTGCCGCCGAGCCAGGGGCCGCCGGTGTTGCCGAGGTTGAAGGCCGCGGTGGTGGTCGCGCCGGCGAGGGTGGGGGCGAGGCCGGCGACGTTGAACATGCGCGCGTTGAGCGCCGGCGCGGTGAAGAACGCGGAGACGCCGAGGAGGAAGGAGAGGGCGATCGCGACGGGGGCCGCGGAGCCGAGGAGGGCGAGGGCGGCGAGGAAGACGGTGGAGGCGGTGACGCCGGTCAGCATCACGCCGAAGAGGTGCGCGTCGGCGACCCGGCCGCCGATCGTCGTGCCGACGAGCGCGCCGACGCCGAACAGGGCGAGGACCGTCGGCACCCACCCGGAGTCGAGCCCGGCGACGTCCGTCAGCAGCGGCGAGAGGTAGCTGAACGCGCAGAACACGCCGCCCGCGGCCAGCGCGGTGATCGCGATCGCCAGCCACACCTGGCGGTCGCCGTAGATCCCGAGCTCGCGGCGCAGGCGCGGGGCCTCTGTCGGCAGCGGGATGCGGGGGATCAGCGTCACGACGCCGACGAGGGCGATCGCGGAGGCGAGCCCGACGGCCCAGAACGCCGAACGCCAGCCCAGGTGCTCGCCGAGGAACGCGCCGGCGGGGACGCCGAGCACGTTCGCGATCGACAGTCCGCCGATCATCACCGCCATCGCGCGGGCGCGCTGGTTGCGCGGCACCATCGCGATCGCCACCGCCGCGCCGACCGCCCAGAACCCGGCGCACGCCAGCGCGCTCACCACCCGCGACGCGAAGAGCACCTCGTACGTCGGGGCCAGCGCGCCGGCCACCTGCCCGAGGCCGAACACGCTGATCAGCGCGATCAGCGTCGTCTTCCGGGGCAGCCGCAGCGTCGCCACCGCGAGCAGCGGCGCGCCGATCACCATGCCGATCGCGAAGGCCGAGATCAGCAGGCCGGCCTGCGGGATCGAGACGCCCATGTCGTCGGCGATCGGCGGGAGCAGCCCGGAGAGCATGAACTCGCTCGTCCCGAGCGCGAAGACGGACAGGCCCAGGATGTACACGGCGAGCGGCATCCGGGAGGACGCGGCCCCGCCGCCGGGCGCGGCCTGCGGGGGGATCTTCGGGGCGGGGGTGTCCGCGGCGGTCGGGCGGTAGGCGGGTGCAGGCATGACAGGGGTCAACGCCGTGGACGCTCCTTGCATTCCCGGAGGGGTCAGGCGTCCAGGAGCGCCAGCTCGGTGGTGAGGTTGCGGCGGGCCGGGGACTCCCAGTGGGTGCGGCCGTGGGGGGTGCGGAAGAGGGTCGGCAGGGCGAGCAGGTCGCGCAGGACGGCCGCGCGGCCGGTGCGGAAGGCGGGGTCGGGGACGAAGGCGTACTCGTCGCGGACGGCCGCGGCGTAGGAGGCGTACGCCTCGGGGGCTCCGGCGAGGACGGCGAGGTCGGCGTCGCAGAGGACCGCGCCGTTGCGGTCGCCGGGGGCGGGGGCGTGGGTCGTCGTCAGCCGGACCAGGCGGGCGACCTCCGCGGTCGCGGCGGGCGCCAGGCCCGCCTCGGGGAGCGCGCGCTCGGCGAGGGCCGCGCTGCGCTGCTCGTTCTCGGAGCGGTCGGGGCGGTAGACCGCGTCGTGGAACCACGCGGCCAGCCGGACGAGGTCGGGCTCGGCGGCCTCACCGGCCAGGGTGTCGACGTGCGCCAGGACCGCGGCCAGGTGTGCGGTCGTGTGGTAGCGGCGGTGCGGCTCGGCCCAGCGTTTCAGCAGTTCGGCGCCGTACGGGACCGGGTCGGGCGCGTCCGCCGCGGCGGTCGCGCGCAGCGTGGTCGTCCAGCGGTGCAGCAGGTCGTCGTGTGCGGTCATGGGTCGATTGTCGCCAGACGGGGGGTCCGCTTCCGGACGATCGCCGCGGATCCGGGGTGACGGGGCCGGCCAAAGGGTGGATCATTGGACTAGACCAAACCGGTCGCCGTGCATCCGGAAGGATTGGGCCCCATGAGCAACCCCGCACTTCTCGAGGTGATCGCCCTCGACGCCGAGGACGCGATCGCCGCCCGGTCCGGAGGAGCCGACCGGCTCGAACTCGTCACCGACATGGCCGCGGACGGGCTGACGCCGTCGCGCGAGGTGTTCGCGGCGGTCAGAGACGCGGTCGACATCCCCGTCCGCGTCATGCTGCGCCTGGCGGACGGGTTCGCCGCGGGAGACCTGGACGAGCTGGTCCGGCGCGCGCGGGCCCTGCGCGCGGAGGGGGCGGACGAGTTCGTGCTCGGGTTCCTGGAGGACGGCGGGGACGTCGACCTCACCGCGGTCGAGACGGTCGTCGCGGAGCTCGACGGGTGCGGGTGGACGTTCCACCGGGCGATCGACCGCGCGGCGGACCGCGACGCGCTGCGGAAGGAGCTGGCGGAGTCGGTCGGGCTCGACACGTACCTCACCGCGGGGGCGGTGGGCGGGGTCGACGACGGCATCGACACGCTGCTCGCGGAGGCGTCGCGCAGGGGCGAGCCGGGGTACGAGGCGCGGCTGCTGGTCGGCGGCGGGCTGCGGCTGTCCCATGTGCCCGCGCTGCGGGCGGCGGGGGTGGACGGGTTCCACATCGGCGGGGCGGCGCGGCGGGAGGGTTGGGCGGGTCCGGTGTCGGCGGGTGCGGTGGCGGAGTGGCGCGTGGCCCTCGACGCGTAGCGCCTGGCGGCGTGCGGCCCCAGGGGCCGGGGCTCCGCCCCGGGCCCCGCACCGGGCTGCGCCCGGCGGCCTCAAGCGCCGGCC
>NZ_JBHWZH010000056.1:0-36197 GCF_042728285.1 Streptomyces sp. NPDC060194
GGACCGCACCCTTTGGGGTGCGGTCCTTACCGCTGTTCGGGTGCCGTTCGCGGCTCCGGTCGTACGCTGGAGGCATGCCGTACCGGTCCCGGCGCCGCGCCTACTTCCTGATGATGGGGACGGCCCTCCTGCTGTTCGTCCTCGCGGGCGCGGTGGTGCGCCTGTGGTCGGTGCCGGTGGCCGTTGGGATGTGCGTCGTGGCGATGGTGATCCCGCCGGTCGCGGCGATCGTCGCCAACCGACGCCCCTAGGGGGACGGCAACGCGCCTCAGTACACGAGCGACCGCGCGCCCTCCCGCATGATCTCGCTGACGAAGACCTGCGCCCCCGCGATGCGGACGCCCTCCAGGACGTCGTCCTCGGTGATGTCCCGCCGGGCCGCGCACTGCGTGCACAGGGTGACGCGTCCGGAGGCGGCGATCGTGTCCAGCAGGTCCGGCAGCGGGGCCGCGTGCGGCAGCTCGAACTCCGCGGCCCGTCCCGGGAGCGCGAACCACGCCGACTCACCGGTGAGCCACAGGGACACCTCCACCCCGCTCGCCGCGGCCACCGCCGCGACGGTGAACGCCTGCGAACACCGCTCGGGCGCGTCCGCCCCCGCGGTCACCTTGATCACCAGCTGCTGCGCCTGTGCGTTGTCGGCCATGGCCGCAGCGTAGTCAACGCCCGCACGGACCACGTCAGCCGGCGTCCCCCGGCCGTGCCCGCGCCGTGTCCGCTCCCGCCGTCCGGGGCTGGCCGCGCCGCCCGTGCCACCGCCGACGCAGTGCTTGCCCGGGGGGCGACCCCCGGACCCCCGGCCGTGCCCGCGCCGTGTCCGCTCCCGCCGTCCGGGGCTGGCCGCGCCGCCCGTGCCGCCGCCGACGCAGTGCTTGCCCGGGGGGGCGACCCCCGGACCCCCGGCCGTGCCCGCGCCGTGTCCGCTCCCGCCGTCCGGGCCTGGCCGCGCCGCCCGTGCCGCCGCCGACGCAGTGCTTGCCCGGGGGACGACCCCCGGACCCCCGGCCGTGCCCGCGCCGTGTCCGCTCCCGCCGTCCGGGGCTGGCCGCGCCGCCCGTGCCACCGCCGACTAAGCTGGTGCGCGGCCCCGTGCCGTCCGTCCGTCGCTCTCCGAGGAGCACCGCAGTGATCCTGTTCTTCGAAATCCTGCTCGCCGTGGTCGCCGTCGCCGTGATCGCGTTCACGGTGCTGGCCGTCACCAAGCTGTACCAGGGCCAGCGCTGAGGCCCGCAGGCCTCGCAGACCCCCTTCCGCATCCCCACACAGATCGCCTGAGCCGCTGATGATCGAGATTCCGTCCGACCTCCACCCCGACGTCGTCCCGCTGGTCTTCCTGCTCGGCACCTGGGAGGGCGCGGGGGTCGCCGACTTCCCCGGCTCGGAGAAGTGCAACTTCGGCCAGGAGGTCGTCTTCAGCCACGACGGCCGGGACTTCCTGGAGTACCACTCGCACTCCTGGGTCCTCGACGCCGACGGCAACAAGGTCAGGCCCCTGGAGTCGGAGTCCGGCTACTGGCGCATCGACAAGGACCGCAAGGTCGAGGTCGTCATGGTCCGCGACCAGGGCGTCGTCGAGGTCTGGTACGGCGAGCTCGCCGACCAGAAGCCGCAGATCGACATCGTCACCGACGCCGTCGCCCGCACCGCCGCCTCCGGTCCGTACGCCGGCGGCAAGCGCCTCTACGGCTACGTCAAGAGCGACCTGATGTGGGTCGGCGAGAAGGCCACTCCCGAGGTGCCCCTGCGGCCCTACATGTCCGCGCACCTCAAGAAGGTCGTCACCCCCGAGGAGGTCGCCGAGATGGCCCGCGGCCTGGGCGACCTCCCCGACGACGGCATCGCCTTCTTCAAGTAGGCCGCTCTCCCCCCGGACGGGCCCACCGCGCCGACCTACACTGGGCGCGTGGTGAGCACCGATTGGAAGAGTGATCTGCGGCAGCGCGGTTACCGGCTGACACCGCAGCGGCAGCTGGTCCTGGAGGCCGTCGACACGCTGGAGCACGCGACGCCGGACGACATCCTGGTGCAGGTCCGCAGGACGGCGTCCGGGGTGAACATCTCGACGGTCTACCGGACGCTCGAGCTCCTGGAGGAGCTCGGGCTCGTCAGCCACGCGCACCTGGGGCACGGGGCGCCGACGTACCACCTGGCCGACCGGCACCACCACATGCACCTGGTGTGCCGGGACTGCGCGGACGTCATCGAGGCGGACGTGGCGGTCGCGAAGGAGTTCACGGAGAAGCTGCGGGCGGAGTTCGGCTTCCGCACCGACATGAAGCACTTCGCGATCTTCGGCCAGTGCGAGACGTGCCGCGAGCGTGCCGGGACCGGGTCGTAGGCTTGGGCACCATGCAGCCACAGTCACCGGCCAGCCCCCTGCTCGCCCTGCCCGGCGCCGTGCCCGCCGAGGCGCCGGACGAGGGCGTCGCCGCGCACTACGGGGACCTGTTCCGCGAACAGCGCGCGCTCGCGGCCGGCGAGGGCGTCGTCGACCTGTCGCACCGCGGCGTCGTCGCCGTCACCGGCGACGACCGGCTGACCTGGCTGCACCTGCTGCTCACCCAGCACGTCAGCGACCTGCCGGCCGGGCAGGCCACCGAGGCGCTGATCCTGTCGGCGAACGGGCACATCGAGCACCATCTCGCGCTCGTCGACGACGGCAGCACCACCTGGGCGTACGTCGAGGCGGGCACCACGGAGGCGCTGCTCGCCTACCTGGAGTCGATGAAGTTCTTCTACCGGGTCGAGGTCGCCGACCGCACCGCCGACTTCGCCGTCGTGCACCTGCCGGCCGGGTCCATCGCGCGGGCCCCCGAGGGCGTCGTCGTCCGCGAGACCCCCCACGGGCGCGACCTGTTCCTGCCGCGCGCCGACCTGGAGGCGTTCGTCGCGGCCAACGGACCGGCGGTCGGTGTCCTCGCGCACGAGGCACTGCGGGTCGAGGGGCACCGGCCGCGGCTCGGCCGGGAGACCGACCACCGGACGATCCCGCACGAGCTCGGGTGGATCGGCTCCGCGGTGCACCTCCAGAAGGGCTGCTACCGCGGGCAGGAGACCGTCGCCCGCGTCCACAACCTGGGGAAGCCGCCGCGCCGGCTGGTCTTCCTGCACCTGGACGGCAGCGAGGTCCACCTGCCGGCGCACGGCGCGGACGTCCGGGTCGCCGCGGACGGGCCCGACGGGCGGAAGATCGGCTTCGTGACGACGGCGGTCCGCCACCACGAGCTCGGCCCGATCGCGCTCGCGCTGGTCAAGCGGAACGTGTCCCCGGACGCGCCGCTCGTCGTCGACGCGCAGACGGCCGCGGCGCAGGAGGTCGTGGTCGAGCCCTGAGCGGCCGCTGACGGCCCCTCAGCGGCCCCAGGAGGCACGCGGGGCTCCTCAGACCTCGACCAGTACGGTGAACGGCCCGTCGTTCGTCAGCGAGACGCGCATGGCCGCCCCGAAGCGACCGGTCTCCACCGTCGCCCCGAGCGCGCGGAGCCGGGCCACGACCTCGTCCACCAGCGGTTCGGCGACGGCGCCCGGCGCGGCCGCGTTCCAGGTGGGGCGGCGGCCCTTGCGGGCGTCGCCGTAGAGCGTGAACTGCGAGATCACCAGGAGCGGTGCGCCGGCGTCCGAGCAGGACCGCTCGTCGGACAGGACGCGCAGCGACCACAGCTTGCGGGCGAGCCGCTCGGCCGTCTCCGGGGTGTCCTCGTGGGTCACCCCGACCAGGACGCACAGGCCCTCGCCGCTGATCGCGCCGACGGTCTCCCCGTCGACGACGACGCTCGCACCGTCCACCCTCTGCACCACAGCTCGCATGCGGACCAACCTATCCGGCGTCCCGCGGCGGCCGAACGGGTGCAGGAGCCTGCGCGCAGCGTGCCCGCAGTGGCACGATGCGTGACGACGGCGGGTCGCGCCGTGTGCGAGGGGACGGAAACACATGAACGCTGGAACGCCCCCGGGCGGGGTTCCGACGAAGCGCGGCACGGGGTCCTACCGGCCGGGCGCCCGTGCCGCCCGGCCCCCCGAGGACACGGCGTCGGCGCGGGGCGCGGCCGAGCTCGCGTCCCGGCCGCCCGCCCAGCGGTCGGCGCCGGGGCCCGCCGGGGCCGCCGCGCCGCCCCCCGACCTCTCGGCGCTGCGCCTGTCCGAGCTTCGGGACCTGCGCCGGCGGGCGCAGCAGGACGAGGCCGACCTGAGCTACGTCCGCCGGCTGCTGCACGGGCGGATCGACATCCTGCGCGCCGAGACCGACCGGCGGCGCGATCCCGCCGCCGCGGGGCCCGCCGGCGCGGACCTCCTGGCGGCGCTGTCGGCGATCCTCGTCGACCCGCCCTCCGCCCACCGCGCCTCCGCGCGGCACGTCACCCTGTCCACGCCGCGCGGCGCGCGCTACCGGGAGCTGGCCGCCGGGATGCTCGACGAGGTCGAGCTGTCCGACCTCACCGCCCGGACGGACGAGGAGCTGCACGCGGGAACGGCGCGGCTCGTCCGCCACGAGCAGGAGGTCTCGCGGCTGCGGCAGCGGCTCCAGAGGACGGCGGACGATTGCGGGGCGGAGATCGCGCGCAGGTACCGTGACGGAGAAGCGCACGTAGACGACCTGCTCCCCTGACCGCGCCCTCCCAGGCGACGCGCGGGGAGCGCCCAGGACCGCCCCGGAAGGCCCCCGCACCGATGAGCACCCGAGCCGCCGCCCCGACCGCCGCCGTAGACGCCGCAGCGCCGTCCCCCGTCCTCGCGGAGGTCGTGCGGTCGGGCTTCGTCGAGGGGGTGCACCGGGGGTCGCTGGTCGTCCTGGACGCGCAGGGGCGCGTCGAGACGGCCCTGGGGGACGTCGGGCGGCCGGTCTTCCCGCGCTCCAGCAACAAGCCGATGCAGGCGGCGGCGATCCTGCGGGCCGGGCTCGACCTCTCCGGTGAGCGGCTCGCGCTGACGGCGGCGAGCCACTCCGGCGAAACGTTTCACCTGGAGCTGGTGCAGCGGATGCTCGCGGACCACGGCCTGACCACGGCGGACCTGCAGACGCCGCCGGACCTGCCGCTGGACCCGGTCGAGGCGGAGGCGTACCTGGCGGCGGGCCGGAAGCGCGAGAAGGCGACCATGAACTGCTCCGGCAAGCACGCGTCCATGCTCGCCGCGTGCGCGGTCAACGGCTGGGACCGCTCGTCCTACCTCGACCCCGCCCACCCGCTGCAGAGGCTGGTCCTCGACGTCGTCGAGGAGGCGGCCGGGGAGCGGGTGGCGGCGGTCGGCACGGACGGCTGCGGGGCGCCGCTGATGGCCCTGAGCCTCACCGGGCTCGCCCGCGCCTTCCGCGCGTTCGTCCTCGCGCCCGAGGGCAGCGCCGAGCGCCGGGTCGCGGACGCGATGCGCGCGCACCCGGAGTACGTGGCCGGGACCCGGCGGCCGGACACCTGGCTGATGCGGGAGATCCCGGGCGCGCTGTCGAAGATGGGCGCGGAGGCCGTCCAGGCCTTCGCCCTGCCGGACGGGCGGGCGATCGCCTTCAAGATCGACGACGGGGCGGTGCGGGCGCTCGGCCCGGTCCTCGCCCGCGTCCTGTCCGCGCTCGGCGTCGAGGCGCCCGCGCTCTCGCGCATCGCCGAGGTGCCGCTGCTCGGTGGGGCGGACCGGGTGGGCGAGATCCGCGCGACGGCTTTCTGAGGGCCCGTTACTCGGATGCGTCGCCTCGCGCCCCCGCCTAGCGTGAGGCCATGAGCGTAGAGATCCGTGCCGTGAGGGCCGACGAGTTCGCCGGGTGGAACAGGGCGGTGAACGTCGGGTTCCTGCGTCCTCCCGGCGTCAGTGCGCACGACGTGGCGAACCGGCTGGCGCACACCGATCTGGCGCGCACCCAGGGCGCGTTCGACGGGGAGCGGTGCGTGGCCGCGTTCCGGTCGTTCGGGCACGAGCTGGTGGTGCCGGGTGGGGCGTCGGTCGACTCGTCGGCCGTGACGAACGTCGGGGTGGCGCCGACCCACCGCCGCCGGGGGCTGCTCAGCCGGATGATGGCCGCCGACCTCGCCGCGGCCAAGGAGCGCGGGGACGTGCTGTCGACGCTGATCGCCGCGGAGTACCCGATCTACGGGCGGTACGGGTTCGGCCCGGCGACCTGGGGCACGGAGTGGGAGATCGGCGTCCCCAGGACCGGCCTCGACCGCCGCCGGCCGGGACCGGAGGAGAAGGGCGCGCGCGTCGACCTCGTGGACGCCCCCGAGCTGCGCGAGATCGGCCCGGAGCTGTTCGAGCGGTTCCGTACGAGGCAGCCGGGCGCCGTCAGCCGCGACCGGCGGTGGTGGGAGCTGAGCACCGGCCTCGTCCGGCTCGACGCGCACGCCCCCTGGGTGGAGCCCTTCCAGGCCGTCTACCGCGACCCGTCCGGCCGGGTGCAGGGCCTCGCCGTCTACCGCTCCGACGGCAAGTGGGGCGACGGCAAGCAGCCGGCCAACACCCTGACCGTCGAACAGCTCATCGCCGCCACGCCCGCGGCCGAGCGCGCCCTGTGGCACTTCCTCTGCTCGGTCGACTGGGTCGAGAAGGTCCGCACCGGGCTGCGCGCCCCGGACGACCTCCTCCCGCAGCTGCTGCCCGACCCGCGCGCCGCCCGCGTCGTGACGCACGCCGACTGGCTCTGGGTGCGGGTCCTGGACGTCGTCCGCGCGCTGGAGGCCCGTACGTACGCGGCGGAGGGGACGCTCGTCCTCGACGTGGCCGACGACGCCGGGTTCGCGCACGGCAGGTTCCGGCTGACCGTGGGAGCGGACGGCCGCGGGGCGTGCGAGCCGACCTCCGACGACGCCGATCTGCGCCTCGACGTGGCGGAGTTGGGGGCGCTGTACCTGGGGGGTGGGTCCGTCACGCGGCTGGTCGCGCTCGGCCGGGTCCAGGAGAGCGGCGCGGACGGCACCGGACGCGGACCGGCCGCCCTGGCCGACGCGCTGCTGCGGACCGCGCGGCAGCCCTGGTGCCCCGACGTGTTCTGAGGCGGTGCCGCCCGTACGGGCTCCTGAACGGTCCTCAGGAGCCCGTCGGATTGGTCAGCAGCACGACCAGGACGATCGCCCCGATGCTGCTGAGCGTGGTGTTCTTCGCCTTCACCCCGACGGTGAGCAGTGCGAACGCGACCAGGCCGGCCGGTCCGAACCGCCACTGCACGAGCTGCTCGAAGGCGAGGGCGAGGCCGGCGACGAGAAGGGCGATGAGCGGCATAGCGGTCCCTCCTGGGGATGGGGAGGAGCGGCGGGACCGGCCGGCGGTGACCGGCCGTCCGAGCTGATGGCCGTGGTGCGCGCGGTGGAGCGAGTTGGCGACCAACTCAACCAGAGTGTCCCCGCGGGAAACGGCTTCATAACCACCTCTACGACAACTCCCCATAGTTGGCGCGAAGTTGTACGGTTGGTGGGGTGAGCGTCGACAGCACCCCCGTCAGGCGGCCCCGGCGGACCCACCGCGAGGTCGCCGACGAGCTGCGCGCGCGGATCCGCTCCGGCCGGCTGCGGCCCGGCGACCGGATGCCCACGCAGGCCCGGCTCGCGGACGAGTTCGGCGTCGAGCGGGGGGTGGTCCGCGAGGCCCTTCGGCTCCTCCAGGCCGACCACCTGCTCACCAACGTCTCCAAGGGCAGCCCCGCCACCGTCGCGGCCGGCCCCGGCACCGTCCCCGGCTCGTACGCGGGCCCGCTCGGACCGGACGTGCCGGCCGGTCTCCCGCTCCCCACGACGGTCGCGCTCGGCCCGCGGATCACGGCCGCCTTCGACGGTCCGGAGGTGTCGGTGGACGCGCTCTGCCTGACCGGGATCTCGCTGACGATGGCGATGAGCGAGGCGGTGCGCCAGATCCACGTGGGACGCCTCGAACCGGCCAGGGTCGCGCTGCGCGTGCTGCTGCCCAGCCGGAGCATCCCGCTCGCCTTCCCCGCCCCCGTCGACCCCGGCGAGGACGGGGTGCTGCAGCGCAACTGGCTGGCCCAGCGCGACGCCCAGGTCCGGGTCCTGCGGCACAACCTGCTCGCCCTGCGCGCGACGCACGGCGTCGAGGTCAGCGCCGAGTTCCGCGCGCTGCCCTTCACCCCGCCGGTCAAGCTCTACCTGCTCAACGGCACGGAGGCGCTCTTCGCCTACTACACGCTCGACCGCCGCGAGGTCGAGGTCGGCCGCCGGCACCTGGAGACCTACGACGCGACGGGGACGCGGTCCGCGCTCTTCGCGTTCTCCGGTGAGGGCGGTGTCCGGGACGCTTCCTTCGTCCGGCAGTCCGCCCTCTGGTTCGGCTCGCTCTGGTCCACCATCAGCACGCCCCTCGTGCTGGACGAGTGAGGTGTGCGGAGGTGCGGGGGTCAGGCGGCGGGCTGCATCAGCGTCAGCGCCAGGATGACCGCGCCGAGCGAGGCGCAGGTCGAGTTCCCGTGGCGGACTCCGATCGCGAACAGCGCCAGGCCGAGGACGGCGACGGGGCCGTACGTCCAGTCGACGAACATCTCGAGGACCAGCCAGGCGAGGGCGGTGGCGAACCCGGTGGCGTACATGGAACCTCCTTCGGGAGGTGCGGGGAGGAGCGGGGGACGGGGGCATGGGGCGGCGTCGCCCGGGGTGGTGCGGGGCGGTGCGGGTGGCGGTGCGGGGGGGAGTACCGTGCGAAGTTGTCGTCATGTTGGGGGATGTTGGCGACCAACCTCCTCTTACTTTGTCCCCGGTTGGTTGGCGTGGATAACCTGCTGTAAACAACTCCCCCCAAGCGGAGGCAAGTTGTAGCTTTTGGCTGTGACCGGGGAGAGTGTGGTGGCGAACGCAGCGAACGGAACCCGACTGTCCGCACCGGAGATCGCGGAGGCCCTGCGGGAACGCATCCTCGGCGGTGCGCTGGAGCGGGGCACCCGGATGCCGACCCAGTCCGCGCTCGCGGAGGAGTTCGGCGTGGAGCGCGGGACCGTCCGCGCGGCGATGCGCGCGCTCCAGGAGGAGGGGCTGATCACCCACGGCGGGAAGGGCGCCCCGCCGCGCATCGTGGAGAACGGCGGACCGGCCCCTGCGCCGTCCGGCGAGGAGCCGCAGCCGACGATGGTGGCGCTCGCGCCGCGGCTCGTGGAGGCGTTCAGGCAGCCCGAGGTGCGGATCGACGCGGTCTCCCTCACCGCCGAGTCGCTGATGATGGCCTTCACCGAGCCGGTGCGGCTGATCCACCAGGGGCTGGTCCGGCCGAAGAGCATCCACGTGCGCGTCCTGCTCCCGGCCCGCACCATCGCGCTGGCCTTCCCCGTCTCCGCCGACGCCGGGTTCGGCGGCTCCGGCGAGGCGGACCCCGTGCACGAGCGCTGGCTGCTGCAGCGCAACGACCAGGGCCGGGTGCTCCGCCACAACCTCGGCGCGCTCAGGGCGACACACGACATCGACGTCCAAGTCACCTTCCGCGCACTGCCGTTCACCCCGTCCGCGAAGCTCTACCTGCTGAACGGCACGGAGGCGCTCTTCGCGTACTACATGATCAGCCGCCGGACCGAGGAGTCGGCGGCCGGCGACGTGCTCGACATGTACGACACCCTCGGCACGGTCTCCCCGCTCTTCGACTTCCACGAGGGGGCGGGCGGGCGGGACGCGGCGTTCGTCGCGGAGTCCGGCCGCTGGTTCGACGCGCTGTGGACGACCATCACGACGGATCTCAGCCTGGACTGAGCCGCGGGACGGTCCCGCCGCCGGCCCGTAGGACCTGAGGTGCCGCGCTCCGGGAAGTGGTTCGATACGGGCAGGGACACCCGCTCCCGGACCTGCCCGCCGAGCCTCCGGCTCCCCGACGGACGGAACGACGTGACCGATCTGCACGCGCTGCTCGCACCCGTGAAATGCGTCCTGTTCGACTTCGACGGGCCGGTGTGCCGGCTGTACGACGGGTATCCGGCGGCGGGGGTGGCCGAAGGCCTGCGGGAGTGGGTCCTTGCCGAGGGGTACGAGCTCGGGACGGCGGCGCGGCGGACCGACGACCCGATGGTCCTGCTGCTCGACATCGGTCGCCGGTACGGGCACGGGGGTGTCGTCGAAGAGGTGGAGGCCCGGCTGACCGCCCATGAGGTCGTCGCCGTGGGCTCCGCGGAGCCGACGCCCGACGCGGTCGAGCTCATACGCGCGCTGAAGGCGGTCGGCGCCAGCCTCGCGATCACCAGCAACAACTCGCCCGAGGCCGTGACCTCGTATCTGACCGGCCGCGACCTCAGGTCCTGCTTCGGTCCGCACATCTACGGCCGGACGCGGGACCTGGCCAGGCTCAAGCCCGATCCCGACTGCGTCCTGCGCGCGCTGGCGAGCACGGGTGCCGCCGCCGCGGACGCGCTGATGATCGGTGATACTCCCGAGGACTGCGAGGCGGCCCGCGAGGCGGGAGTCACCTTCCTCGGCTTCGCCCGTAACGCGTCCAAGGGGAAGCTGCTGAACGCCGCGGGGGCGCAGCACGTCGTCGGAGCCCTGCGGCCGTTGCTCGACGCCGTCCGGACGCGCTAGGCGGCCGTGCGGACGTTCCGCCGGTGCGACTGCGGTCACGCGCTCACCCCCTGGTGCCCGGCGGAGTTCAGTCCGATCTGACTGAACGCCTGCAATCGGTCTGCCCGTTGGTCGGATCGGGCACACTGATGACCTTCAACTCGGTTCGACGACAGGCTGTTTGGCGTGAAAGAGCCGATCGCGGTGCCGCACGGCAGTACGATCGGACGGTGGCAGGTGAGGAGCACCGTGACTCGGGCAGCGAGGTCCAGCGCGTCCAGGACGTGCTGCGGACCAGGCTCGCCGACGGGACGTACTCGGTCGGCCAGCGGCTGAAGAGCCAGGCCGACCTCGCCAAGGAGCTGGGTGTCTCCCGGGACACCGTGCAGAAGGCCATGAGCGACCTGGTCGACGAGGGGTGGTTGCGTACCCGCCCCGGCAGTGGGACGACGGTCACCCTGGTGCGGGCGACGCAGTCCCCGCGCGGGGCGGACCTGAGGGCGCTGCTGGAGGCCGCCTTCGAGGAGAAGGAGGTCCGCATCGACGTCTGGAGCCTCTCGTCCGAGACGTTCGACCTGCAGATCCGGAACCAGGCGCTCCGGGTGGCGGCGCGGCAGGTCAGACCGGAGCGGATCGAGGTGCGCATGCTGCTGCCCGGCACGGACGTGCCGCTGAGCTATCCGCGTCGCTACGACGGCGGGGACGACGAGCGGCTGACGGCCCGGATGCACGCCCTCGTCAAGCGGCACTCCGAGTCGGTCCGGGACACGCTGCTGGACCTGCAGGACCGGGGGCTGGTGCGGGAGGTGGACGTCCAGATCCGGTACGTCCCCGTCACCCCGACCTCGAAGGTCTATCTGATCAACGGCAAGCACGGTCTCATGGGCTTCTACGACATCGAGCGCCGCCCCATACGGGTCTCCGGCGACGACGGCGACGAGCTGGTCGACGCCCTGGACGTCCTCGGGTTCGGCTCCACACTGCTGCACTTCTTCCGCGAACCGGCCGAGGCGTCCGTCGGCCGGAAGTTCGTCGACGCCGCCCAGCGGTGGTTCGAGTCGCACTGGATGCATCTGGGCGACCCCAGCGACCCGAGTGCCCCGAGTGCCCCGAGTGAGTCCGGCGCCCCCGGCGATCCTCCCGCACCGATGGTGTGACGGCCCGCCGGCCGGGAAAGACCGAACGCCCGAGCGATGGCTGACCCGTCCGGGGGAACCTGGTTCGTGATAGGAGTCATCCGCCCGCCGCGGGACCGCTAGTGTTCGGCGCTATCAGAGTGGCGGTCGATGTTCAGGAGCCCCGGTGGCCAGTCGCCCTACGACCGTGACGGCCGTCAGGCCGGAACCGGCCGCGCGCCCGGGGCCGGACGGCCGCCCCGGGCCCCCGGCGCGGCCCCGCCCGGTCGCGTCGGACGTGTACGAGGCGTTCACGCGGCACGCCGTCGCCCACGGCGACCTGGTCCACGGTT
This sequence comes from Streptomyces sp. NPDC060194, assembly GCF_042728285.1. NCBI lineage: Bacteria > Bacillati > Actinomycetota > Actinomycetes > Kitasatosporales > Streptomycetaceae > Streptomyces > Streptomyces sp. NPDC060194. The sequence continues at coordinate 11,929 of NZ_JBHWZH010000056.1, forward strand.
TCCACAACCGCAACTACCGCGTGCCGCTCACCCCGGAGATGGCCGCGGTCCTGGGCCGGCCCGTCGGCGAGACCGTGATGGTGCGGTGTCCGGGCCGTGACGTGCTGCCGGTCGTGCTGCGCACCTGGAACGACGAGGCCGGCATCCTCAGCGGCGTGGGGCAAGCCCTTCCGCACGTGCCGCAGTGCCTGTTCGCGGCCGGCTCCACCGCCGTCCACAGCTACGTCGAGGGGGTGCCGCTGTCGCATCTCCGCACGAACGGGACGCCGGTGCGCAGCGGCCTCATCGGCGTCCTGGCCGGCCTGTTCGGCGACATGACCCGGGTCCCCCGCGAGGCCCTCCCCCCGCTGCCGGCCGACTGGCCGCGCGACGGCGACAGCCGCGCGTTCCTGCGCAGGCTGATCGGCCTGACCGAGGAGCAGGTCCGCGTACGCAACCGGCACGAGTTCGGCGGCCTGTTCAGCGCGCTCGGCGTCCCGGAGGACGCCCTGCGGGAGTACGGCAAGCGGTTGCCCGTCATGGTGCGCCGCCCGTTCGGCCTGCTCCACACCGACCTGCACCGCGACAACGTGATCTTCAGTTTCGAGAACGCGCCGCCGCTCGTCTGCGTCGACTGGGAACTGGCCTCCTGGGGCGACCCGCTGCACGATCTGGCCACCCACCTGGTGCGCATGCGGTACCCGGAGGCGCAGTGGGACGAGGTCAAGTCGGCCTGGAGCGCGGCGATGCGACGGGTGCGGCCGGCGGCGGTCGTCGGCCTGGAGACGGATCTGCGGCACTACGTCGACTTCGAGCGCGCCCAGTCCGTCTACCCGGACGTCATGCGGGCGGCCCGCTCGCTGCTGGAGCCCGGCGCGGGCCCCGCGGTGCTGAGAAGTGCCGTCGCTGCCGTCTCCCAGGCCCTGGAGCTGGCCCGGGGGCCGCTGCGCCTCTCGGCGCTGCCGGGGGAGGACGAGGTCGAGAAGATCCTCGGACGCTGGTGGTCCTCGCGCGCCCGGGTCGAGGACTGGCCCTCGGCCGTGGCCACGGGACCGGTCTGGGACCGGGACGGGCGGCTGCCGGCGCTCGACGGGTTCAGCGACGACGTCCTTGCGGCGGTGTTGCGGGCGGAGGGCGCGGCCCCGGCCGAACGGGTCCTGAAGGGATCGGGGCACATCAACACCGTCGTCGAGCTCGGTCGGGGCGAGCGGGCCGTCATGGTGCGGCGGAAGCTGAGCGGGGCCGTCCGCCGCGAGCGCTGCTACCTGGAGGAGTTCGCCGTCCTCGGACGGCTGGAGGAGCTGCGCGGCCGGCCGGGGCCCTGCGTGCGCGCCCCGCGGGTGCTCGCCGTGGGATTCAGCCGCACCCTGTCGGGCGCGCGCGACCCCTTCGCCGTCCACACCTACGAGGGGCCGCTCGACCGTCCGCCCGCCCACCCGGTCGACGGTCTCTCGCTGCTGGAGGCCGATGACCTCGTCGACCAGCTCCACGCCCTGACCCGGGTCCCGACCGATGACCTGGCGCCGCCGTACGACACGCACGACGACTTCTGCGCGTGGCTGGTCCGCGAGCTCGTCGGCCTCGTCGCCTCGCTGCCCCGCGAGTCGATCCAGCTGGCTCGGGGGCTCGGGTTGCCGGATGCGAACCGGTTGCGGGAGATCCTGTGGCGGTGGAGCCCCGCTCCCCGCTCGCGTGCGCTGCTGCACGGGGACCTCAACCCGTGGAACCTGCTGCGCGGCCCGGAGAGCGGGCAACTCACGCTCATCGACTGGGAGATGGCGATTGTGGGTGATCCGCTGTACGACCTCGTGCGGCACCTGCACCTCACGCCGTCGACCCCGGCCGTCCGGGAGCGGATGTTCCGGCGCTGGAGCCGGCTGCTCGACGAGGGGTTCACGAAGGGCTGGCAGGACGACGTCCGGATCTACCGGTGGATCGAGCAGGTCAGGTCCGCGTACGTGGACCTGGACCGGCTGGTGACCGGAACGCTGGACGCGCCGAACGTGCGCCGCGCGGTGGACGCGTACGCGCAGACGCTGTCGACGGCGGCCGCGTCGCTGGGGCTCGGCGCGCGGGTGGGGCGGATCGCGAACCCGTACCTGGCGATGGCGCTGCCGGGCAGCGAGGCGCGGCGGCGCGTCTGATCAGGGCCGCCGCGTCCGATCAGGGCCGCCGCGTCCGCCGGCGGAAGAGCGGCCCCGAGGCCGCGGCCGCGGTGAGGGCGAGGGCCGTGGTCCACAGCAGGGCGTGGAGGGTCGCGTCGGTGGCGGGGCGGTCGAGGAGGAGGGCGCGGAGGGATTCGACGACCGGGGCGAGGGGCTGGTGCGTGGCGAAGCCCTGGAGCCAGGACGGCATGCTGTCGACGGGCACGAACGCGCCGGACGCGTAGGGCAGGAAGCTCACGAAGAAGGTGAATCCGCCGGCGGCCTCGGAGGTGCGCACGAGCAGGCCCACCGCCGCGCAGACCCAGGAGAGCGCGACGACGTAGGCGAGCAGGACGCCGCCGGCGGCGAGCCGGCCGGTGAGAGAGGCCTCGGGCCGGAAGCCGATGGCCAGCGCGACGCCGAGGACGACCGTCGTCGCGACGACGTTGCGCACGGTGCTCGCGGCGACGTGCGCGGCCAGGATCGCGGTGCCGCCGACGTCGAGCGAGCGGAAGCGGTCGACGACGCCGTTGCGCATGTCCTCCGTCACCGCCTGCGCGGTGGACGCGCAGCCGAAGCCGGCGCACAGGAGCAGGACGCCGGGGACGACCCAGGTGACGTAGGCGCGGTCGTCGCCGGTCTCGATCGCGCCGCCGAAGAAGTGGACGAAGAGCAGCATGAGCATCACCGGCAGGGCGAGCGCGGTGACGAGCGCGTCGGGGTTCCGCCGGGAGATCCGCAGCGCGCGGCCGGTGAGGGTGAGGGTGTCAGCGGGTGCGGACATCGGGGGTCTCCTCGCCGGTGGGCACGCGGGTGTCGGGGGGCGTCGGCGCGCCACCGGGCTCGCCGGTCAGCGCCAGGAAGACGTCGTCGAGGGTCGCGCCGCGGACGGAGAACGAGGCGATGTCCCTGCGGTCCGGGTCCAGCGCGTCGAGGAGCGCACGGACGTGCGCCGCGTCGGGCGCGGTCGGGACGGCGAGGGTGAGCGCCGCGGGGTCGCGGGTGACCGCCCGCGGGGCGAGCCGGTCGTACGCGGCGCGGTCGGCGAGGACGAGTTCGAGCCGGTGGCCGCCGTCCGCGCGGGACTTGAGCGCGGCGGGCGTCCCCTCGGCGACGGTCGTCCCGCCGTGGAGGACGGAGACCCGGTCGGCGAGCCGGTCGGCCTCCTCCAGGTACTGGGTGGTGAGCAGGACGGTGGTGCCGGTGTCGCGCAGCCCGGCGACGGTGGACCAGAGCGCGCGGCGGCTGTGCGGGTCGAGGCCGGTGGTGGGCTCGTCGAGGAAGAGCACGGCGGGCGCGGCGACGAGGGACGCGGCGAGGTCGAGGCGGCGGCGCATGCCGCCGGAGTAGGTGGCGACGAGCCGGCCGGCCGCGTCGGCGAGGCCGAACCGGTCGAGCAGCCCGTCGGCCGTGCGGCGGGCGTCGGCGCGGCGGAGGCCGGCGAGCCGGGCGACGGTCCGGAGGTTCTCCGCGCCGGTCTGCTGGAGGTCCACCGCGGCGAACTGGCCGGTCAGCGCGACGGACCGGCGGACGCGTGACCGCTCGGCCCGGACGTCGTACCCCGCCACCCGGGCGGTGCCCGCGTCGGCCTCGGCGAGGGTGGCCAGGATGCGGACGGCGGTCGTCTTGCCGGCGCCGTTGGGGCCGAGCAGCGCGTGGACGGTGCCGGGGGCCACGTGCAGATCGAGGCCGCGTAGGACACGGACGGCGGCGGAGCCCCGGCCGTAGGACTTGTGCAGCCCGGTGGCTGTGATGCCGCCGGGTGGGGCGGCGGGGACGGTCGCGGACGGGTCGGTGGGCACGGCTCCCCCTCGGTCGCACTGCGTATGGCATACACGGTACTGCGTAAGGGTTACGCATATCTAGGATGGCGGTCAAGCCACCGAGCCGGGCGGACGGGAGCACACGGACATGAGGGACGCGGACGACGAGGCCGGCTCCGGCCTCCCGCCGAGCCTGGAGGCCGCCTGGGGGCTGCGGGAGCGACCCGGCAAGGGGCCGCGGCCGGGGCTCACCGTCGACCGGATCGTGGCCGCGGCCGTCGGGCTCGCCGCGGCGGAGGGGCTCGCGGCCGTCTCGATGGGCCGGGTCGCCAAGGAGGTCGGCGTCTCCACGATGGCGCTCTACCGGTACGTCTCCGCCAAGGACGAGCTGTACGTGCTCATGCAGGAGGCCGTCCTCGGCCCGCCGCCGGCGGCCGTCCCGGGCCGGGGCTGGCGGGCGGCGCTCACCGCGTGGGCGCACGCGCAGCGCGAGATGCTCCAGCGGCACGTCTGGGCGCTGCGGATGCCGATCACCGGGCCGCCGGCCACCCCGAACTCGGTCGCCTGGATGGAGGCCGGCCTCACCGCGCTCGACGGCAGCGGGCTCGACGACGGTGAGCGGATCTCCGTCGTCATGCTGGTCGGCGGGCACGTCCGCAGCGACGTGCTGCTCATGGCCGACCTCGGGGCCGGCCACGCCGCGAGCGGCCTGACCCCCGAGGAGAGCCTCGGCCGCTACGCCCGCCTGCTCCGCAGGTTCACCGACCCCGCCCGCTTCCCGGCCGTCACCCGCGCCCTCGCCTCCGGCGTCTTCGACGGCGCGGACGACCCCGACCACGAGTTCCGCTTCGGCCTGGAGCGGATCCTGGACGGGGTCGAGGCGATGGCGGCGGAGCGCGGCGGGCCGGGCCTCAGGCCTGGTACTCCGTGAGGTCGATCGCGTAGACGGCGAGGGGGGCGCCGTGGACGGGGTGGACGGTCTCGCGGTCGAGGGTCATGCCGAGCTTGGTCATGACGTTGACGGAGGCCTGGTTGGCGAGCTGCGCGATGCTGACGACGCGGTCGAGGCCGCGGTCCTGGAGGGCGAACTCGAGCGCGGCGTGGGCGGCTTCGGAGGCGTAGCCCTGGCCCCAGAACTGGCGGCCGAGGCGCCAGCCGATCTCAACGGCGGGCAGCACCTCGGGCAGGAAGTCGGGGACCGAGAGGCCGGTGAAGCCGATGAGCTCGCCGGAGCCGAGCAGCTCGACGGCGAAGAGGCCGAAGCCCTCGTCGTCCCACTCCTCCTCCCAGCGCTCGATCTTCTCGGCGGTCTCCTCCAGGGAGAGCGGGTTGCCGTCCCCGATCCACCGCATCACCATCGGGTCCGCGTTGATCTCCGCCATCGGCACGAGGTCGTCCTCGGGGTCCCAGCGGCGGAGCAGGAGGCGGGGGGTCTGGATCTCGGTCATAGGGACATTCTGGCCGAGGGCCGCGGTGGGCGCGGTCAGCGCGGGTGGGCGGCGGCGCGGGCCGTGCGGGGCAGGCGGCTGATCTCGACCAGGCGGTCGAAGTCGACGGCGACACCGCGCAGGAGCAGGTCGACGAGCCGGCCGGCGGTGGCGCGGTCGACGGGGGCGGCGCCGAACAGGGCGCGCTGGTAGACGGTCGAGGCGAGCAGGTCGGTGAAGAGCTCGGGGTCGGTCTCCGGGCGCAGCTCGCGGCGGTCGAGGGCGCGGCGGACGGCGGTGGCGGCGGCGGTGCGGCTCGGCTCGATCAGGGTGTCGACGAGCCGGCGGTGCAGGGCGGGGTCCGCGGCGCAGTCCGCGAGCAGTGGGGCGAGCACGCCGCGCGGCAGCTCCTCCTGCAGCGCGCGGGCGAGCAGCAGGACGCTGTCGGTGAGGTCGCAGCGCGTGCAGTCGTTGTCCGGCGCGGGCGGGGTGGCCACGACGGCGGCCAGCGCGTCGATCACCAGCCCCTGCCGTACCGGCCACCGCCGCCGTACCGCCGCCTTCGTCGTCCCGGCACGCGCCGCGACGGCCTCGACGGCGAAGCCGGCGTACCCGCGCTCGCGCAGCACCGCGAGCGCGGCGGCGAGGACGGCGGCACCGATCGCGGGATCACGGGGCCGGCCGGTGGGCGCTGACGACCTGCGGCGTGCGCCGTCGGTACGGCCCGGACGCGGGTGGGCGTCGGTCGCGTCCGGGGGCTCCGGGGAGGTGGTCGCGGGATCACGGGGCCGGCCCGCGGCCGGGCGGTGGTCCGGGGCGGGCGGTGTGTGCGGGGCGTCCGGTGACGTGGTCAGCGGGTGCCGTCCCGGTCCGCGCCCTCCCGGGGGCCCTGCTCGATGCCGGCCTCGACGTCCACCTCGGCGCGCGCCTCCGCGTCCTGCGGGTACCAGCGGAGTTCGACGGTGTTGCCGTCCGGGTCGGCGACGTACACGGAGACCGCCTCGCCGCGGGCGCCGAAGCGGCCGACCGGGCCGTCGAGGACGGTCAACTCGCCGTCGGCGATGACCTGTTGCCAGTCGAGCGGCTCGACGGACAGGCAGATGTGGTCGACGTTCGACTCCCCGCGCGGGCCCTCGAACAGATCGATGATCGTGTTCGCGGTGACCCGCACGGACGGGAACGGCACCTTCCCCGCCCGCCACTCCTCCAGCCGCACCGGTTCGAGCCCCAACGGGCCGGTGTAGAAGGCGATCGAGCGCTCCACGTCGCTCGTGTTGAGCACCAGGTGGTCGAAGTCCTTCACTCGCACGACACTCACGCCTGCCGACTCCCTCGTCCGTGGCCGGAACCCTTACGACCCGGTGCGGGTCGTAAGGGTGAGCGTAGGGGGTGCGACGGTCATATGGCCAGCCCCGAGCGCGAGTTGGCGCAGCCGGTGCCCCGCTCCGGCGGTCGCGGGAGTCGGCGCCCGGAGATCAGTCACGCGCCCGTCGATGCCCAACGGCCGGACGGGCGTGGCGTTCCGGGGTGTGCGGGGGTGACTCGCCGCGGCGGGCGAGGCGGGCGAGGCGGTACTCGTCCGCCGCGCGGATCAGTTGGCGGGAGCGGATGCGGTGCGTCTCGAAGTCCACGCCGCCCCCTAGGCGGCCGTCACGTCGGCCACGACGCAGCTGACGTTGTCCGGGCCGCCGGAGCCGTTGGCCTGCGCGATCAGGGTGCGGGCGGCGTCGTCGGGGTCGGCGGTCTCCGTCAGCACCCGGCGGATCTCCCGCGGCGGCACGACGGTCGACAGGCCGTCGGAGCAGAGCAGGTAGCGGTCGCCCGGGCGGGCGTCGTGGAGCCGCAGCTCCGGCGTGGCGTCCGCGCCCGGGCCCAGCGCGCGGACGAGGAGCGAGCGCTGGGGGTGCGCCGCGGCCTCGTCCGGCGTCAGCCGCCCCTCGTCGACCATCGTCTGCACGAGGGTGTGGTCGTGGGTGATCAGGAACAGCTCCCCGTCGCGCAGGAGGTGCACCCGGGTGTCCCCGACGTGCACCAGCGCGAGCTGCGACCCGGTCCACAGCATCGCCGTCAGCGTGGTGCCGCTGTTCCCGGACGGGTCGGCCACCCCGTCCACGGCCCGCCCCGCCCGCTCGATCGCGTCCTGCAGGACGTTCAGGAGGTCGCCGGCCCAGACGTCGTCCGCCTCCAGGTGCTTCAGCGCCTCGACGGCCGCGGCGCTCGCGGGGCCGCCGCCGTCCCCGTACCCGTCGGCGACGGCGAGCAGCCGGGAGCCGGCGTAGGCGGTGTCCTGGTTGGTCTCCCGCACGAGCCCGGGGTCGGAGTGCGCGGCGTAGCGGAGTCGGAGCGGGGCTGAGGTGGACGACATGGCGGGGTCCTTCCGGTTCAGGTGGTCGACGAGGAACGCGGCGAGGTCCCGCCGGGCCGCGAGGTCGGCCTCGACGCCGGCCCAGTACGCCCGGACCTCCTCGGCCGCCCGGTCCGCGTCGAGCGCGCGCACCCGGCGGATGCGGGCGAGCGGCATCCCGAGCCGCCGGAGCCACGCGACCAGCCGCGCCTGCTCCAGCTGCTCCGGCGCGTACAGCCGGTAGCCCGTCCGCGGGTCCACCCGCGCGGGGACCAGCAGCCCCAGCTCGTCGTACAGCCGCAGCGCCTTCGGCGACAGCCGGGACGCCCTCGCGAACGCCCCGATGGTCAGCAGTTCCATGCCCGCCCCTCCTCGTGCCGGGCCCTTCGCCCGGCCCCACCGATGCTGCGGTCTCCCGCAGGGTGAAGGTCAACCGCGGGGCGCGATGTGGTGCGGAACACTTCTGCAAGCGTCTGCTTGCAATTGTTAGCGGGGGTGGGGCACGGTGGGGGCATGGCGAAGTTGAAGGTGACGGATCTCGGGTTGGGGGAGTACCTGCGGGAGCAGCGGCGGAACGCGCAGTTGTCGTTGCGGCAGCTGTCGGAGGCCGCGGGGGTGTCGAACCCGTACCTGAGCCAGATCGAGCGCGGGCTGCGCAAGCCGAGCGCGGAGATCCTGCAGCAGCTGGCGAAGGCGCTGCGGATCTCGGCGGAGACGCTGTACGTGCAGGCCGGGATGCTGGACGCGGAGCGCGAGCCGGCGGAGGTCGGGACGCGTGCGGTGATCCTGGCCGACCCGTCGATCACGGGCACGCAGAAGCAGGTGCTGCTGCAGGTCTACGAGTCCTTCCGCAAGGAGAACGGCACCGCGGAGGCGCCCGAGCCCGCCGCGCCCGAGGCCGTCGCCCCCGACGAGGACGCCACCGGGCCCGACCTGGGCCCGGCCCACGACCGCACGGCCTGACCGGCGACGACGCCGAACGAACCCTCGAACTGTTCCGGGAGGACCAGCAGACATGGCTATCACCGACGACCTGCGCAAGACCCTCACCGACCCGACCCCGCTGTACTTCGCGGCCGGCGCGGCCGACCTCGCCCTCCAGCAGGCCCGCAAGGTTCCGGGCCTCATCGAGCAGGTCCGCGCCGAGGCGCCGGCGCGGCTGGAGGCCGTGCGCGCGGCCGACCCGAAGGCCGTGCAGGAGCGGGTCACCGTTCAGGCGCGCGAGACCCAGGTGACCGTCCAGGCCAAGGTCAACGAGATCTTCGGTGCGCTCGACGGCGACTTCAAGAAGCTCGGCGAGCAGGCGCAGGACTTCGCGCTCCGCGGGGTCGGCGTGGCCGCGGAGTACGCGGTGCGTGCGCGCGAGACGTACGAGAAGGTCGCCGTGCACGGCGAGGAGACCGTGAAGTCCTGGCGCGGGGACGCGGCGGAGGAGATCAACGAGCTGGCCGTCGCGGTCGAGCCCGACGCGGAGCCCGTTCCGACGGCTACGGCGTCGAAGGTCGCCACGGAGCCGGAGCCGGTCGTCGCGGAGGTCGTCGAGCCGGAGCCGACGGTCGGCGAGGTGCTGGCGGAGGCGGAGGCGAGCGGCGCGAAGAAGCCGGCCGCGAAGAAGTCCGCGGCCAAGCGGGCGGCGAAGAAGCCCACGCCGCCCACGGAGGCCTGACCCGCCCCGGCCGTGCCCCGCGTCCCGGCTGCGCCGCGGGTGCACGGCCTTCGGCCCTGCGGCCTCAGGCGCCGGCCGGGCTGGGTTTTTGTCGGTGGGCGTCTGACGCCGGGCGGCGGGCCGTGAGTCGTTGTTCGCGGCTGCGCCGCGGGTGCACGGCCTTCGGCCCCGCGGCCTCAGGCGCCGGCCGGGCTGAGAGTTTTCGGCCGCTGCTCGCTTTCGCCGGCCGGGCTGAGAGTTTTCGGCCGTTGCTCGCTTTCGCCGGCCGGGCTGGTTGTTGTGCCCCCCCGTGTGCGAGCGGCCGCCCGGGCACGTGCCGTGTGTCCGGGTCGTTGTGGAGGCAAGCGGGTACGGTGACCTCGTCATGACGAGGACGAGCGGATACGGGTGGTGGGCGTTGTGTTGATGCAGGGTTTCGGGACGCTGATGTCTTTGCTGAACCTCGCGCTGATGCTGTTCACGGGCTTCGCGTTCTTCGACGCCGTGATCCGCCGGGAGGACGCCTTCCGGGCCGCGGACAAGCAGACCAAGCCGATGTGGCTGATCTTCCTCGGGCTGTCGTTCCTCGTCAGCCTGATCTTCCCTCTGCTGTCGTTCCTGCCGATCATCGGGCTGATCGCCTCGATCGTGTACGTGGTGGACGTCCGCCCCGCGGTGCGCGCGATCTCCGGTGGGGGCGGGCCGCGCCGGGGCGGGTCCAGCAGTGACGGGCCGTACGGGCCGTACAACGGCGGCCGCTGAGCTCAGAAGCGCGCGCGGTCCAGCAGCAGTACGGCCACGTCGTCGGTGAGATCGCCGCCGTTCAGCTCCTGCACCTCCGCGACCGACGCCTCCAGGAGGTCGGAGCCGGTGAGCCCGGCGGCCATGCGGCGGCCGACGAGGTCGACCATGCCGTCCTGCCCGAGCCGCTCGCGGCCCGTCCCGATCCGGCCCTCGATCAGCCCGTCGGTGTACATCATCAGGCTCCACTCGCCGCCCAGCTCCACCTGCCGCCGCGGCCACCGGGCCCGCGGGAGCAGCCCGAGCGCGGGCCCGCTGCTCTCGTACGGCAGCAGCTCGGCGGGCCGGCCCGGGCGGGCGATCAGCGGGGCGGGGTGGCCGGCGAGGCAGAGGCCGGCGCGCCGGCCGTCGGGCGCGATGTCGACGGTGCAGAGGGTCGCGAAGATCTCCTCGTTCTCCCGCTCGTGCTCAAGGACCTGCTGGAGGGTGGAGAGCAGCTCGTCACCGCAGAGTCCGGCGAACGTCAACGTGCGCCAGGCGATGCGGAGTTCGACGCCGAGCGCGGCCTCGTCCGGGCCGTGTCCGCAGACGTCGCCGATCATCGCGTGGACCGTGCCGTCCGGGGTGCGCACGCAGTCGTAGAAGTCCCCGCCGAGCAGGGCGCGCGAGCGGCCGGGCCGGTAGTGGGAGGCGAACCGCAGCGCGGAGCCCGCGAGCAGGGGGGTGGGCAGCAGGCCGCGTTCGAGGCGCGCGTTCTCCTGGGCGCGGAGCCGGGACTCCGCCAGCTTGTACTGCGCGGTGTCGGCGCGCTTGCGCTCCATCGCGTACCGGATCGCTCGGCTCAACAGCCGCCCGTCGCCCTGCAGTTCGTCGCGGAACAGGTAGTCCTGCGCGCCGGCGCGGACCGCCGCGTCCGCGTGCTCCAGGTCGCCCGGGGCGGCCAGCGCGAGCACCGGGTGGCGCGGCGCGAGCTCCAGGACCCGGTGCAGGACGGTCTCCTCCGCCCCGTCCCCCGGCGCGGGCAGCGTCAGCCTGAGGTCGAGCAGGATGCAGTGCACGTCGTGAGTGAGGAGCCGCGCCGCCTCCGTGAGGTTGCGCGCGGTCCTGATCCGGATCGCCCGGCCCGCGCTGTCCCGCACGTCCGGCATGCCGAGCGACCCCGTCGGGTCGTCCTCGATCACGAGCAGGGTCAGCCCGCCGGTGCCGGCGGGCGCCGGCGCGGCCTGGACGGCCGTCGGGCCCGCGCTCGGCGCGCCGGTGCCGCTCGGCGCACCGGTCGCGGTCTCGCCGCCGGTGCTCTCGAGCGCCGGACTGTCCCGTTGCCGGGGCAATGGTGCGGGTGCGGGCATCGTCTTCTCGTTCCTTCCCTCCCCCGAGGGGTGCGACCGCCGGTCAACGGCCCACAAGACGGGGACCCTAGCGGTGGGGACCGGTGACACGGAATGGCGTCCGTGGGACGGCCGGGGTCATCTGGGTGCAGATGTGGCGGAGTTGAGGGGGCGGACGCGGTGCCGGGATGACGAACATCACGTGCCCGGGCCGGAACCGGACGGGCCGCGACGGTGTCCGCGCGACACCTCCGACGAGCCGCGCGACGCCCCGAGGGGCTATCCGGGGCGGACGACGCCGAGGATCGGGTTGGCTCCCGCGCCGGTGACCGTCACCGTCCGCCCGGGTCGCGGGGAGTGGACGACGCGCCCGTCGCCGATGTACATCGCGACGTGGCTCGCGTCCGCGCGGTAGACGATCAGGTCCCCCGGCCGGATGTCGGTCATCGCGACCCGCGGCAGGGACCGCCACTGCAGCTGCGACGTCCGCGGGATCCCCTTGCCCGCCGCCCGCCACGCCTCGGACGTCAGCCCGGAGCAGTCGAACGCGTCCGGCCCCTCCGCCCCCCACACGTACGGCTTGCCGACCTGGGCGAGCGCCCACGCGACGGCCCGCTCGCCGCGCGCGGAGCCGGGGGCGTCCGAGACCGGCCCGCCGCCCGAGGCCAGCCACGCCGCCTGCGCCTCGCGGGCCGCCGCCGCCTCCAGCTCCCGTAGCCGCGCGCGGTCCGAGGCCGCGAGCCGGGCCTCCAGCCTCGTCGCCGCCGCGATGCCCTTCTCGATCTGCTTCTTCGCCCGCTCCTTCTTGTCCCGGCTCTCCTCCAGCCGCTCCCACTCGGTGTTCGCGTCCTGCGCGTAGAGCTCCAGGTCCTCCTGGGTGCGGGTCAGCTCGGCGATCAGCCCGTTCGTGGCCTGCTGGCCGGACCTGATCCGGCCGACGGTGTCCAGGAAGTGCTGCGCGTCGCCCGAGAGCATCACGTCCGCCTCGGGCGGGAGGCCGCCGGTGCGGTACTGGGCCCGCGCCGACGCCCCGGCCCGGTTCCTCAGCGCCTTCAGCCGCTTCTCCCCGGCCAGCAGCTCGGCCGTGAGCCCGGAGACCTCCTTCGCCTGCCGGTCGGCGTCGGCCTCGGCGGCGTTGTACGCGTCGGTGGCCGAGGCGGCCTGCTGGTAGAGCGCGTCGATGTCCTTGCGGACCTGCTCCAGCGACTTGTCGCTCAGCGGCCCGGCGGGAGCGGCGGCGGGGGCCGGCTCGGGGACCGGCGCGGCGTGGGCGGGCGCGGTCGCCCCGACGGCGAGCACCGCCACCGCCGCCGCCCCCGCGACGGCGGCGAGGACCCGCCGCCGTACGGATCGAAAACCCCGTGTGCCCCCTGTGCGCCGCACGCTCCCGGACCCCCGCCCTGTGCCGTTCCGTCCCGTCCCCGCGTCCGCACCCGCCCGCGTCGTCACGCGTCACGCGGTCAGGTGTTCGTACGCTCACCGGATCGTGTCATGGCGCGCCCGGAACCGACAGGGTGCGCCCGGCCCTCCCGGCGGGGAACCCGCCGCGGCCCTCGCCGTCCGGACCCGCGGACGGCCGCGCATACCCTCGTTCCCATGCCCCGCCCCATCGGTACCGCCACCCGCGGCACCACGAACCCGAACCGGCTCCGCCGCATGGACCGCTGGATCGCCGCGACCCACGGCGCGGCGCTGCGGGCGTCCGCGACGGCCCCGCTCGCGGTGGACCTCGGGTACGGGGCGGCCCCGTGGACGGCCGTGGAGCTCCTGCACCGGCTGCGCGACCGGGCCGATCCGCGCACCGAGGTCGTCGGCATCGAGATCGACCCCGCGCGGGTCGCCGCCGCCGAGCCCTACGTCCGCGACGGGCTGGCGTTCGCGCACGGCGGCTTCGAGGTGGCGACGGTGCGCCGCCCGCACCTGATCCGCGCGGCGAACGTGCTGCGCCAGTACGACGAGGCCGAGGTCGCCCGGGTCTGGGCCCGGCTGTGCGCGCGGCTCGCGCCGGACGGGCTGCTGGTGGAGGGCACCTGCGACGAGATCGGCCGGCGGCACGTCTGGGTCGCGCTCGGCCCCGAGGGCCCGCGCACGGTGACGTTCGCGACCCGCCTCGGCTCCCTCACCACCCCCTCCGACCTGGCCGAACGCCTGCCCAAGGCGCTGATCCACCGGAACGTGCCCGGCGAGCCGGTGCACGCGTTCCTGCGCGACCTCGACCGCGCCTGGGCCGCGGCGGCCCCGTACGCGTCCTTCGGCGCCCGCCAGCGCTGGCTGCGCTGCGCCCGCGCGGTCGCCGCGGACTGGCCGCTGACGGACGGCCCGGTCCGCTGGCGGCAGGGCGAGCTGACCGTCCGCTGGGAGGCGCTGGCCCCGCGCAGCGGGTAGGCGCACCCCGTACCGCCGGGCAATGAATGCGTAAAGCGGAAATGCGACACCGCGTTCCGGTGGTTGACCACCTTGGAGCCCGCTCCATGCCACCCCCACCTTGGAGGCCCGTACGTGTCCCGGCTCGCCACCCGCCGCGCCCGCAGTGCCCGCAGTGCGCCGATGCCCCTGCTGCGGCTGCCGAACCGCCGGCCCCGCCGGATCGCCATGCTCAGCGTGCACACCTCACCCCTGCACCAGCCGGGGACGGGCGACGCGGGCGGCATGAACGTCTACATCGTCGAGCTCGCGCGGCGGCTCGCCGAGATCGACGTCGAGGTGGAGGTCTTCACCCGCGCCACCAGCGGCGGCCTGCCGCCCGCCGTCGAGCTGGCGCCGGGCGTCCTCGTGCGGCACGTGGACGCGGGCCCGTACGAGGGGCTGAACAAGGAGGACCTGCCCGCGCAGCTCTGCGCCTTCACGCACGGCGTGATGCAGGCCTGGGCCGGCCACCGCCCCGGCTACTACGACCTCGTGCACTCGCACTACTGGCTCTCCGGCCACGTCGGCTGGCTCGCCGCCGAGCGCTGGGGCGTCCCCCTCGTCCACGCCATGCACACCATGGCCAAGGTCAAGAACGCCTACCTCGCCGACGGCGACACCCCCGAGCCGCCCGCGCGCGTCATCGGCGAGACGCAGATCGTCCGCGCCGCCGACCGGCTCATCGCCAACACCTCCGGCGAGGCCGACGAGCTGGTCCGCTTCTACGACGCCGAGCCCGGCAAGGTCGCCGTCGTGCACCCCGGCGTCAACCTCGACCGGTTCCGCCCCGCCGACGGCCGCGCCGCCGCCCGCGCGCGGCTCGGCCTGCCCGAGGACGCGCTGATCCCGCTCTTCGCCGGCCGCATCCAGCCGCTCAAGGCCCCCGACATCCTGCTGCGAGCCGTCGCCGAGCTGCTGGAGCGCCGTCCGCGGCTGCGGCAGCACCTCGTGGTGCCGATCGTCGGCGGCCCCAGCGGCAGCGGCCTCGCCAAGCCCGAGGGCCTGCAGAAGCTCGCCGGCCGGCTCGGCATCGCCGACGTCGTCCGGTTCCACCCGCCGGTCGGCCAGGACGAGCTCGCCGACTGGTTCCGCGCGGCCTCCGTCCTCGTCATGCCGTCGTACAACGAGTCCTTCGGCCTGGTCGCCATCGAGGCGCAGGCCGCCGGCACCCCCGTCGTCGCCGCGGCCGTCGGCGGGCTGCCCGTCGCCGTCCGCGACGGCGTCAGCGGCATGCTCATACCGGGCCACGACCCCGCCTCCTACGCCGACGCCCTGCTGCGCTTCGTCGACAACCCGCACCTCGTCGAGCACATGGGCCGCACCGCCGCCCTGCACGCCGAGGGCTTCGGCTGGGACTCCGCCGCCGCCGCGACCGCCGAGGTCTACACCGCCGCGATGGCCGAACGCCGCCTTCGTCTACGCTCGCCGCATGGCTGACGAAGCGGCGACCATCGAAAGCTTCCTCTCCGGCGCCGAGCTGGACTGGGAGTCCCCCGAGCCCGGCACGTACGCCGTCGTGCTCCCCGGCACCCGCAAGCTCTCCACCACCGTCTCGCTGCGCCTGGGCCGGCACTCCCTCTCCGTCCAGGCCTTCGTGATCCGCCACCCCGACGAGAACGAGCCGGCCGTCCACCGCCGGCTCCTGGAGCGCAACCTCAAGCTCTACGGCGTCGGCTACGCCGTCGACCCGCTCGGCGACATCTACCTCACCGGCAAGCTGCCCCTGGCCGCGGTCACTCCCGACGAGCTGGACCGCGTCCTCGGGGCGGTGCACGAGGGGGCCGACGGGGCGTTCAACATGCTGCTGGAGCTCGGCTTCGCGAGCGCGATCCGGCGCGAGTACGAGTGGCGGGTCGCGCGCGGCGAGTCCACGCGGAACCTCGACGCCTTCGCGCACCTCACCCGGGACGCGGGGGCGCCGGGGGCCTGAGCCCGCGGCCCCCGCGGCGGGGTCAGGCCGGCTGGTCCGCCGCGGGAGTGGCGGCCGGCACCGGCGCGGCGGCCGGGGCCGCGGCGTGGGCCGGCGTCGCGGCGGCGACCGGTGCGGGAGCGGAGTCCGTGGCCGGTGCGGGAGCCGGGACCGGTGCGGGTGCCGGGACCGGCGCGGGTGCCGCGGCGGGTGGCGGCGCCACCTCCGTCGCGGCCACCGGCTCCTCCGCCAGCACCCGCCGGAGGAACGTCGCGTACCCCGCCGCCGCGACCACCCCGATCACCCCGCACCCGATCCACAGCACGTCCGGCCCGGGCCCGTCCACGACCCACCCCGCCAGGATCGGCGCGACGAACCCCGCGAGCGCCCAGGACATCCCCATGACCCCCTGGTACCGCCCCCGCGCGTGCTCCGGGGCCAGCCGCGCCGTCGCCGCCGCGTTCGTCGGCACGTGCACCATCTCGCCGATCGTCCACACCACGACCGTCGCCGCGAACACCAGCGGCGTCCCCGGCTGCGCCGTCGCCCCCGTCCCCGCCGCGAACAGCAGCGACGAGACGGTCAGCAGCACGGCGGGCGACCGCCGCTCGGTCACCTTGTTGACCAGCAGCTGGAAGGCGACGATGACGACGCCGTTCACCGCGATGACCATGCCGTACGCGCTCGGCGCGAGCCCCTCGCCGGCCATGGTGAGCGGCAGCCCGACCCACGGCGCGGTGAAGATCAGGCACACCAGCAGGTTGAGCAGCACCAGCGTCCGGAACGGCGCGTCGCGCAGCACGTCGAGCACGCTGAGCCTCGGCTCGGCCGCCTTGCCCGGCGAGGATCCCGCGGACGCCGGCCGCGTCTCCGGCAGCCGCAGGAACACGATCAGCGCGCACAGCACCGTCGCCGCCGCGTCCACCAGGAACAGCGTCCGGTAGCCGAGGACGATCGCAGCGCCGCCGCCCAGCGCCGCGACGGCGAAGCCGAGGTTGAGCGCCCAGTAGTTCAGCGCGTACGCCCGCCTGCGCTCCTTCTCCGGCACCAGGTCCGCGATGGTCGCGCCGATCGCCGGCCGCACGGCCTGCATGGCCACGCCCATCAGGAAGACCACCGCCGCGACCCCCGCCGCGCTCGTCACCACCGCGAGCGCGGCCGCGCCGGCGGCCGTCCCCAGGTGCCCGGTGATCATCGTGGGCCTGCGCCCCCAGCGGTCGGTCAGCATCCCGCCGAGCGGTGACCCCGCCACCCCGCCGAGCCCGTGCAGCGCGATGACGAGCCCGGCGTACCAGGCGGAGTAGCCGAGCTCCTGGGTCAGGTACAGCGACAGGAAGGTCAGGACGAACGCCCCGGTGCGGTTGACCAGTGTCGACGTCCACAGCCACCAGAAGCCGTCGGGCAGTCCCGACACGGTCTCCTTGGCGGATCGCCTGAGCGAGCTGACGGACATGGGTGGGCCCCCCGGGGTTCGGTGCACGGTCCACGTAACCTACGAACCGCGCGCCCCGCGGCGCCAATCATTTGACGCGTACCGTCAAGCGTCGGCGGGTGCCGCCCGGCGATTAGGATCGTGCGTATGGCCGACGCACCGTACAAGCTGATCCTGCTCCGCCACGGCGAGAGCGAGTGGAACGCGAAGAACCTGTTCACCGGATGGGTGGACGTCAACCTCACCGAGAAGGGCGAGAAGGAGGCGGTCCGCGGCGGTGAGCTGCTCAAGGACGCCGGCCTGCTGCCCGACGTGCTGCACACCTCCCTCCAGCGGCGCGCCATCCGCACCGCGCAGCTCGCGCTGGAGTCCGCGGACCGGCTCTGGATCCCGGTCCGCCGCTCGTGGCGCCTGAACGAGCGCCACTACGGCGCGCTGCAGGGCAAGGACAAGGCGCAGACGCTCGCCGAGTTCGGCGAGGAGCAGTTCATGCTCTGGCGCCGCTCGTACGACACCCCGCCGCCGCGGCTGGACCGCGACGACGAGTACTCCCAGTTCGCCGACCCGCGCTACGCGACGCTCCCGCCGGAGCTGCGCCCGCAGACGGAGTGCCTCAAGGACGTCGTCGTCCGCATGCTGCCGTACTGGTTCGACAGCATCGTCCCCGACCTCCTGACCGGCCGCACCGTCCTCGTCGCCGCGCACGGCAACTCCCTGCGCGCCCTCGTCAAGCACCTCGACGGCATCTCCGACGAGGACATCGCCGGCCTCAACATCCCCACCGGCATCCCCCTCTCCTACGAACTCGACGCCGAGTTCAAGCCCGTCGTCAAGGGCGGCACCTACCTCGACCCGGACGCCGCGAAGGCCGCCATCGAGGCCGTCAAGAACCAGGGCAAGAAGAAGTAGCGAAGGCGATCACGCCCCTGAGCCGCGCACACGGCGCGGCTCGGGGGCGTTTTCACGGTCCGGGCCCACCGTGGGTCCTCGGCGCAGAGGCCGACGCGCCCGCGACTGAGCGCCGTCGGTGGCGCGCACAGGCCCGGGCCGCGCGTCGAGGACGGATCTGGACCGAACGGATGACGTGCTCGCTCGCCGGAGGCAACAGGGAGCGCCGTTCCCGGCGGGGCTGTGTTGGCTTCCCGCATGAACACTCTGTGCCGTGAAGACGGCCGACCCTTCCGGACGGCGTGCGCGCTGCTGACCGTCCTGGTGCTCGCGCTGGGGTGGGGAGGGCCCGCTCCGGCCGTCGCCGGAGGCGACCCCGGTGGCGGCGCCCCTGCGGCCGCGCCGGAGAACACGGCACCCCGGTGTGCACGGACAACTCTGGCAGGGGTGGCCCACAGGACGACGACCTGCTGTTCATCGGCCCGCAGCTCGACCGCGACCACCAGCAGGGGCGGTGCATCACCGTCGTCTACCTGACGGCCGGCGAGGCCGGACGCCCCTTCGACTCCGGCTACTCCGCCGGCGCGAGCTCGGCGTGCAGCAGGCGTACGCCCGACTGGCCGGGACGCCCACCGGGCCGGGTCTGCCCTCCGCCTGGCGGCAGAGCCCCGTCGTCATCGGCGACCGCACCCTGAGCAGGGTGCGCCTCCAGCCGGACAACGGCCGACCGGCCATCCAACTGGTTTTCCTGCGCCTGCCCGACGGGGTGCCCACGGGCACCGGCACCGACGAGTACGGCCTGCAGAGCCTTCTGCGCCTCTACCAGGGCAGGATCCGCACCATCAACGCGAGCGACCGAACCCAGAGCTACACCGAGCGCCAGCTCCTCGACACGCTCACCGCGCTGATCCGGCGCTTCCGCGCCTCCGACGTCCGCACCCTGGACTACCTCAACAGCAAGCTCGGCTACTCCATCACCGAGGGTGTCGACCACAGCGACCACTCCGTCGCCGCCCGCCTGCTGCGCGAAGCCACCCTCCGCGCCCGGCAACAGTCCCGGGCCGCGCTGCCTCTCCAGGGGTACGAGGGCTACGGCATCGCCACCCGACCCGGCAACCTGCCCGCCGCGACGTCCGACCGCAAGCGGACCGTCTTCCGGAACTACGACGTCCACGACGACCAGACCGGCGACGACTGCCCCACCGTCCTGATCTACTGCACCCCCGACAAGCCTCGGGCCGACGACTACGCCAGCTGGGTCCGGCGTTTCTACCCCTGCCCCGAACCGCGGGCCCGCGGCGGACAGATCGTCTCCTGGATCGGCAACGACAACGCCGCCTACACCAGGCCCGAACTCTGCCTCACCGCCTCGCCGGCGACGTCCACCGCGATCACCACGGCCTCCTGCGGACGCAGCCCACAGCAGTGGAGCCTGACAGGCGGCGCCCTGCGCCAGGGCACCCGCTGCGCCCGTGTCTCCGGCGACCGGCCGGTCCTCGGCGCCTGCCCCGCACGCCCCACCCGCTGGACCCTCACCCCCGCAGGCCGGATCAGGACCGGCACCCTCTGCCGCACCCAGGACGACCTGCTCCGCACCCGCCCCCGACTCCGCACGGCCCCCTGCTCGGCCACCGACCCCGGCCAGCGCTGGTTCACCGACCGCGCCCTCCGTACCGCGCCCTCCTCCGACGCCCTGAACGGCGACGTCGGTATTGCGGGCAGCGCCGTACTCCCGCTGGGCACCCTGCTGGGGAGCGCGTACGCCGCCGCCTTCACCGACTGGTACTCCAAAGCGATCACCGTCTCGAGCCCGGACTCGCGCGCTCGCGAGGACGGGTACCTGCGAGGTCGCGCCCCTGCGACCGCCTGGGACCTGTGAGGTCCGTCGCGCTGACGACGCCGCCCGATCGGACGCACCCCAGGGCGGGCCTCCGGGAGGTGGGACGATCAGTGGGATAAAGGTCTTGTCGTGACAACGGTGAGAAGTGGATACGGAGTACGGGGTCGGCGCGGGGTGGGTGCGGTGGCCGGGGTGACCGTGCTCGCGGCCGTCGGCGCGCTGGCGGTCGGTGCGGGGGCCGAGCGGGCGGGCGCGGTGGGGGCGGGCGGGACGAGCGCCGCGCTGATCGCGCTGGGGCTCGACGACGTGCCCGCGCTGGACGTGGCCGCGTTCGAGGGGACGTACGGGACGGCGGGCAGCCCGCCGGTCAACGGGCCGGTCGACAGCGGGGACTTCAGCGACCCGGACGGCGTGCTGGCGTTCTACCGGGACGGCACGCACGCCGTCACCACCTCCCGGTCGGACGGGAAGAACTACGCGAAGGTCGACGCCACCGCGCTGGTCGTCCGGCTGAACGGGATCGACTTCCTGACCACCGCCCCCGCCGGACAGGTCGGCGCGCTGAACACGTACGCCGAGTGCACCCCGCCGCCCACCGGCCCGTTCGCGCTGGGGTACGCGCGGACGGACGGGCAGCAGATCACGGTCGTCGGCCGGCGGGTCGGCCTCGGCACGACCGACCTCGCCGTCACCGGTGCGGACCTCGGGGAGCCGGCCACGCTGGGGCCGAGCACGCTGCGGGTGGTCTTCACCCAGCAGGTGGTCCCCCCGGGCGGCGCCCAGACGCCGGGCGCGTACCGCGCGGAGGCGTGGTTCGACGTGGCGGTCTCCGGGGTGCTCAGGGACACGGCGGGGGACGTGGTGTACGACGGCCCGATCGGGCGGGCCCGCCTCGGCGAAGTGCACGCGGACTGCACGAAGCCCGACCCGACGCCCACCCCCACCCCGACGCCCACCCCCACACCCACACCCACCCCGGACCCGACTCCGACCCCCACACCCACCCCGGACCCGACTCCGACCCCCACCCCCGACCCGTCACCCGATCCGTCCCCCAGCCCTACCCCCACGCCGGACCCGTCCCCCGACCCCACCCCGTCGCCCGAACCGTCCCCCGACCCCAGCCGCAGCACCCCCGCCCCGCCGACGCCCGACACCCCCGAGCCCTCACCCGGCGGCCCCGACGCCGGCGACCCCCCGGGTGACGGCGACGGCGGCACCCTCGCCGACTCCGGCACGGGCACGAGCACCCCGATCCACCCCCTCCTGGCCACCGCCGCCGTGCTCCTCACCCTCGCCGGCGCGCTCCTCCTGCGCCGCACCCACCGCCGCACACGCCGCTGACCGGAAAGCGCCGACCGGAAAGCGCCGACCGGAACGCACGGACGCGAACGCACGGACGCGAACGCACGGACGCGATGGCACCGACCCGAACGCACCGCCGATCCCGTACAACCCTCCACCCCCATCGGCGGTCTCACCTGCGCCGACCGCCCCGCGCACCGCGGGCCGGCCGGCGCCCGACGACTCCGCACGCCGCAACGGCGTCCCGCATGCCGCAGGAGAACCCCGCATGCACCACATACTCCGCCTCGCCCTCGCGACGGCGACGACGGCCGCGCTGACCGGCGCGCTGCTCGCCCTCCCCGCGGTGACGGCCGCCGCCGCCGCGCCCGCGCCCGACGCGACCGCCGCACCGCCCGCCGACTTCAACGGCGACGGCCACCCCGACCTCGCCATCGGCGCCCCGCTCGGCAAGGTCGGCGGACGGTCGTACGCCGGCTACGTCGGCGTCGTGTACGGCTCGGCGAAGGGCCTGGACACCACGAAGCGGCAGATCATCAGCCAGGACACGGCCGGTGTCCCCGGCACCCCCGAGTCGCGGGACTACTTCGGCGACCGCCTCACCACCGGCGACCTCGACGGCGACGGCTACACCGACCTGGTCGTCGGCGTGCACGCCGAGCGCATCGGATCGACGGACGACTCCGGCGCCCTGACCGTCGTCTGGGGGAGCGCGGCCGGCCTGAGGACGGCGACGGACATCAGCGCGCCCCTGCCGGAGTACCGCACCGAGCTCGGCTGGTCGGTCGCCGCCGGCGACTTCGACGGTGACGGCGACACGGACCTGGCGGCCGCGAACATCTCGTCCCCCGGGCTGAACATCTTCAAGGGCCCGATCTCCCGCAAGGGCGTGGCGACGGGTCTCCAGGGGATCGACACCGGCGACCAGAGCGGCATCAACACCGACAAGCTCGTCGCCGGCGACGTGACCGGCGACGGCACGACGGACCTGGTCGTCATGGGCCAGGAGGACACGTCGAGCGGCTACCGCACCCGCTCGGTGCTCTACAAGGGCTCGCCCACCGGCCCGGTCCGCGGGGCGAAGCTGGCCGGCGGCTACGAGGCGGTCGTCGCCGACGTGAACCGCGACGGCTTCGGCGACGTCGTCACCGGCAACTTCATGGAGAAGTCCGCCGACGAGCCGAACGGCGGCCCCGGCGGCGCGGTCACCGTCACCTACGGCGCCGCGGCCGGCCTCAGCACCCGCACCCCGGTCCGCATCACGCAGGACACCTCCGGCGTGCCGGGCGCGGGCGAGAAGTTCGACGCCTTCGGGTGGAGCCTGTCGGCCGGCGACGTGAACGGCGACGGCTACCCCGACATCGCCGTCGGCGCCGAGAGCGAGTCGATCGGCGCGGCGTCCCGGGCCGGCGCGGTCGTCGTCCTGCGCGGCGCGAAGGGCGGCCTGACCGGCACCGGCGCGAAGGCGTTCAACCAGGACACGGCCGGCGTCCCCGGCACGGCGGAGTCGCAGGACCACTTCGGCGGGGCCGTGGCGCTGGTCGACGCGAACCGCGACGGCCGCGCGGAGCTCGTGGCGGGCGCGGCGGCCGAGAACGACGGGGCCGGAGCCGTCTGGTACCTGGGCGCCACCGCGTCCGGGACCACCGCGAGCGGTGCGAAGTCCTTCAGCGGCCCCACCCTCGGCGGCCCGTCGGGCCTGTCGTACTTCGGCGACGTGCTCGCCGGCTGACCACCGCGGCGGCGGACCCCGCCGCGCGTCACGCGTGCGCGGGGCGGGGTCCGTCAGGCCGGCCGCCCGACGGCGGCCGGGAGGTCGGAAGCGGCGCGGGCCGGGGAGGTCAGCCGCCGCACTGACAGGGCGCGCCCGACTGGCAGCCGCAGCCGCACCCCGACCCGCAGCCGCACGCGGCGATCATCGGGAGGATCCGCGGGGCGGGCCGCTCGAGGGAGTCGCGCTCGCGGGTGGGCTCGGTGGTGTCGGGGGAATCGGCCATGGGGTCCTCCTCAGGGCTCCGTGGGCTCGGGCTCCGCGGGCAGGGCTCCGCCGGCGGGGCACACCCCATTGGATGCCCGACCCGGCGGGCGCATCAACGGCGCACGCGCGCGCGAGCCGAACGCGCGCGGCGCACGCCCCCCGGGCCCGCCCCTCAGACCCCCTCGACCGGCGGCGTCACCGGCGGCTGGATCTCGTCCGCGTGCTCCCCGGTGACCAGGTAGACGACGCGGCGCGCGACGGAGACCGCGTGGTCGGCGAAGCGCTCGTAGTAGCGGCCGAGCAGCGTCACGTCGACCGCGGTCTCGATGCCGTGCTTCCAGCGGTCGTCCATCAGGTGCTGGAACAGCTCGCGGTGCAGCAGGTCCATCGCGTCGTCGTCGCGCTCCAGCTGGAGGGCGAGGTCGACGTCCTTGGTGATGATGACCTGCGCGGCCTTCGCCATCAGGCGCTGGGCGAGCTGGCCCATCTCCAGGATGGTGGCGTGCAGGTCGCGGGGGACCGCGGTGCCGGGGAAGCGCAGCCGGGCGAGCTTCGCGACGTGCTGCGCGAGGTCGCCGGAGCGCTCCAGGTCGGCGCTCATCCGCAGCGAGGTGACCACGATGCGCAGGTCGGTGGCGACGGGCTGCTGCCGGGCGAGCAGGGTGATCGCACGGGCCTCCAGCTCGCGCTGCAGGTCGTCGACCCGCTCGTCCGCGGCGATGACGTCCTCCGCGAGCTTCAGGTCGCCGTCGAGCATCGCGGTGGTCGCCCGCCCGACCGCGGACCCGACGAGCCGGGCCATCTCGACCAGGCCGTCGCCGATCGAGTCGAGTTCCTCGTGGTAAGCGTCCCGCATGAAATGTCCCTCTCTCGGACGTCCTCGTTCTCTCGAACGGTCTGGCGAATCCTTGGGTTCCCCGTCCGCCACGGGTTGCGCCGGACGGAGTACCCGATCCGTTCGCGGTCCACCTTCCGCCCGCCACGCGTCCGCCGTCGGCCGCCCAAATGAATCACTTCCGTCACCGAGGTGAACTCTGGGCGACGTCTGTTCGAGGCGACCCTCGAACGGCTGTGGGGAAGTCCCACCACCCGCCTAACCTGGAGACATGGACGTGAACGCGGCGATCGCCGCAGCCGCGG
>NZ_JBHWZH010000057.1:0-35550 GCF_042728285.1 Streptomyces sp. NPDC060194
CCCCCGCCCCGCCTCCCCGCGGGGCGGGGGCTCCGGTCGTCTCCGCGCGGCGGCGCACGCAACTCCGTTGCCCGCCGCCCGAGGCGCACGCACCATGGCCGCATGCTCGCCGATCTCTTCCCGCCGCTCGGACTGCGGCTGTACACACCGCGGTTGGAGCTGAGGTTGCCCTCGGAGGGGCAGCTCGCGGAGCTGGGGGAGGTGGCGGCGGGTGGGATCCACGGGGCGGACGACAACCCGTTCATCGTGCAGTGGACGGGCGGGACGCCGCAGGAGGTGGCGTACAGCGTGCTGCGGCACCACTGGGCGGGGCTGGGGGCGTGGAGTCCGCGGGAGTGGACGTTGAATCTGACGGTGCTGCGGGAGGGGACCGTGGTCGGGATGCAGAGCCTGCGGGCGACGGATCTCGCGGTGACGCGGGAGGTCGGGACGACGTCGTGGCTGGGGCGGGCGTACCAGGGCCAGGGCATCGGCACCGAGATGCGCGCGGCCGTGCTGGAGCTGGCGTTCGCCGGGCTCGGCGCGGAGGAGGCGGTGTCGGGGGCGCTGGCGCACAACACCGCGTCGCTCGCCGTGTCCCGCAAGCTCGGCTATCTGCCGGACGGGAGCCGACGGCTGTCGGTCGCCGGCAGGCCGGTGCGCGAGCACCGGGTGCGCCTCACGCGCAAGCGCTGGGAGCGGCACCGCCGGGTAGCCGTCGCCGTCGAGGGGCTGGAACCGTGCCTCCCGCACCTGGGCCTCGGCGGCTGACGGCGGACCGGTGCCGGTCAGGAGCCCGGCGTGACGAGGCCCGTCTCGTAGGCGAGGACGACGGCCTGGGCGCGGTCGCGGAGGTTCAGCTTGGCGAAGATGCGGGCGACATGGGTCTTCACCGTCGCCTCGCTGAGGACGAGGTGGGCGGCGAGTTCGGTGTTGGACAGGCCGCGGCCCAGCAGGGCGAGCACCTCGCGCTCGCGCGGGGTGAGGGCGGCGAGGTCGCGGTGGACGGCCGGGGCCGACGCGCCGGACGCGGGGCCGGGGCCGGGGGCGAACCGCTCGACGAGGCGGCGGGTGATCGACGGGGCGAGCAGCGCGTCGCCGGTGCCGACGAGGCGGACGGCGGCGGCGAGGTGCGCCGGGGTGACGTCCTTGAGGAGGAAGCCGCTGGCCCCGGCGGCGAGGGCCGCGTAGACGTAGGCGTCGAGGTCGAACGTCGTCAGCATGATCACCCGGCAGTCGGGCGTCTCGGCGAGGATGCGGCGGGCCGCCGCGAGCCCGTCCATGACGGGCATCCGGATGTCGAGCAGCACGACGTCCGGCCGCAGCCGCCGTACCTCCGCCACCGCCTCGGCCCCGTCGGCCGCCTCGCCGACGACGTCGATGCCGCGGGCGGTGAGGATCAGCCGGAACCCGGCCCGGACGAGCTCCTGGTCGTCGGCGATGACGACGCGGGGCGCGGGGTGCGCGTCGGGGCGGTCCGGCGCGGGCGGGTCGCCGTCGCGCGGGGCCGGCGCGGGGCCGGGAGGCGGGCTCACGGGCGGTCCAGGGGGAGGCGGGCGCGGACGCGGAAGCCGCCGCCGAGCCTGCGGCGGGCGTCGAGGTCGCCGCCGTAGAGGGCGACGCGTTCGCGCAGGCCGAGCAGGCCGCGGCCGGTGCCGGTGGTCGCGGCGGGGGCCGGGCCCGGCGGGTCGCCGGTGAGGACGCTCGGTCCGCCGTTGAGGACCTCGACGCGCAGGGCGCGGTCGGTGTACCGCACGCTGACCTGCGCCTTCGCCCCGTCGCCGTGCTTGAGCGCGTTGGTCAGGGCCTCCTGGACGATCCGGTAGGCGGTGACGTCGACGCCGGACGGCAGCGGGCGCGGGTCGCCGGATATCCGGGCCTCGACGGGGAGGCCGGCGAAGGCGAACCGGTCGACGAGCGCGCCCAGTCGGGCCAGCGTCGGCTGCGGGTCCGCGACGGCCGGGACCGCGCGGGCCGCGTCGCTCCCGTACGGCTCGTCGGTGCCGTCCTGCGCGGGCGCGAGCAGCCCGAGGAGGTGCCGCAGCTCGGTCATCGTGTTCCGTCCGGCCGTCTCGACCGCGCTCATCGCCGCCGCGGCCTCGTCCGGCAGGGTGGCGAGCACCTCGCGCGCCGCGCCCGCCTGGACGACCATCAGGCTGACGTTGTGGCTGACGACGTCGTGCAACTCGGCGGCGATGCGCGCCCGTTCGGCGTCGACCGCCGCGCGGGCCGCCGCCTCCCGTTCGCGCTCCAGCAGCCAGCCCCGCTCCCCCACGGCCGCGCGGTGCGCCCGCCGGGCCCGTACGGCGAGCGCCGCGCACCAGCCCGCCGCGCCGACCGCGGCGACCAGGGCGGCGACGAGCCACGTCGTGCCGGTGTCCGCCATCTCCCCCACCCCCCGTGGTGATCACCGTACATCCCCGGTATGACACCGACCGGGGATACATCCACGGGCCGACGCCCCCGCACCGGGCCCGACCATAGGTTTCGTGGCATGACGACAGATCAGGAACGGCCCGTGGTGGTACGGCTCGACGCCGTGCACAAGGAGTACGGCGACGCGAAGGCCCTCGACGGGCTGTCGCTGGAGGTGCGGGCGGGCGACGCGGTGGCGGTGATGGGGCCGTCCGGGTGCGGCAAGTCGACCCTGCTCAACATGGTGGCCGGGCTCGACCGGCCGACCTCCGGCACGGTCGAGGTGCGCGGCCACGACGTGGGGGCGATGAACGAGACGCAGCTCGCCCTGTTCCGCCGCCACCACGTCGGGATGGTCTTCCAGTTCTTCAACCTGATCGACGACCTGCCCGCGCTCGACAACGTCGCCCTCGCCGCGCAGCTGACGGGCACCCCCGCCCGCCAGGCCCGCCGCCGGGCCCTCGAACTCCTCGACGAGCTCGGGGTGGCGGCGCGCCGGAACCACTACCCCGCCACGCTCAGCGGGGGCGAGCGCCAACGGGTAGCGGTGGCGCGGGCGTTGATGAACCGGCCCGCGCTCCTGCTCGCCGACGAGCCGACCGGCGCACTCGACAGCCGGGCCGGTGAGCAGGTCATGGACCTCCTCATCGACCTCAACCAGATCGGCCAGACCCTGCTGATCGTCACGCACGACCCCGCTCTGGCGGCGCGGTGCGCCAACCGCCTGGTGGAGATGGCCGACGGCCGGGTCGCCCGCGAGAGCGCGCCGGCGGTGACGGCGTGAGCGCGGTGTGGCGGGCGTCCCGCGCGGCGGTGAACCGGCGGAGGCTCCAGACGTTCCTGATCGGGCTGGTCGTGCTGTGCTCGACCACGACGGTGCTGCTCGCGCTCGGGCTGCTGGTCGCGGCGTCGGGGCCGTTCGACCGCGCGTACGCGGCGCAGCGCGGGGCGCACGTGATCGTCACGTTCGACGCGTCACGGGTGACATCGTCGCAACTCGTCAGCTCCACAGGGCAGTCAGGTGTCGAAGCGGCCGCCGGACCGTTCGCGCAGACCGTCTTGGACGTATCCGGGGACTGGCTCTGGATGGCCGGCGGAACGCTGACTGTGGTCGGCCGCGCGGATCCGGGAGGTCCGGTGGACCGGATCGAGATCCTGGAGGGCCGCTGGGCGACCGCGCCCGGCGAGATCGTCGTCAACTGGTCGAGCCAGGGGTCCCCTGGTCCCGAACTCCTCGGCACGCGCCTGAAGACATCCGGCGGCCCGACCCTGGAGGTCGTCGGCTTCGCCACCAGCATGAGCCGGTCGGCGAGTGCGTGGGTGGCACCGGAGCAGATCGCGGCGCTGGAAGCGGTGCGCGGTGCGGGCGATGCGGGTACGGCGGGCACACCGGCGCCGCGGAGTGCCGCGAACACGGCCGAGACGCCGGGCGCCAGGGACACGCGCACCGCGAGGTCGAACGCCGCCCCGGACCTCGCGGGGGGCGCGGCGTCCGGCGCGGTCGCAGGGGTCGCCGGGTCCGAGGGGTCCTCCGGCTCCTCCCTGCAGATGCTGTACCGCTTCTCGGACGCCGGCACCGAGGCGGACGTGGCCGCCGGGTTGGCGCGGGCCACCGAGGGGCTGCCCGCGGGCGCGGTGGCCGGCAGCCAGTCGTACCTCGCGCTCAAGCAGGCGTTCTCCGCCCTCGCCGACGCCTACCTGCCGTTCATGACCGTCTTCGGCGTGCTCGGCCTGCTGGTCTCTGCGCTGATCGTCGGCAACGTGGTCAGCGGCGCGGTGGTCTCCGGCTACCGGCACATCGGGGTGCTCAAGGCGCTGGGCTTCACCCCGCGCCAGGTGGTGGCCGTCTACCTGACGATGCTCTCCGTCCCGGCGGTGGCGGGCGCGGTGCTCGGGACGCTGCTCGGCAACCTGCTCGCCGGCCCGATCCTGGGCAGCGCGTTCAGCGGCATCGAGGTGGGGCGGGCGCAGGTCGGCGAGCTCGCGCCGTGGGTGAGCGCGGTGTGCCTCGTCGGGATGCCGGCCCTGGTGGTGCTCACCGCGCTGGTCCCCGCGCTGCGGGCCCACCGGCTGCCCGCCGTGCGGGCGATCAGCGCCGGCAGCGCGCCCCTCACCGGGCGCGGGCTGCGCGTGCAGCGGTGGCTCGCCGGCACCCGGCTGCCGCGCGCGGTCGGCCTCGGTCTCGGGCGGCCGTTCGCCCGCCCGGCCCGCTCGCTGCTCACCCTCGCCGCGATCGTCCTCGGCGTCACCACGGTGACCCTGACCACCGGCCTGACCGGCACGATGCTCGCCTTCGCCGAGGTCGGCCGGGAGGACGGCGGGGCGCGGGTGTTCGTCTCGGCGCGCGACGGCGAGCGGGCCGCCGCCCTCACCGACCGGCAGATCGAGCAGCGGCTGCGCGCCCTGCCGGACACCGCCGGCGTCCGGGCCCGCGCCTTCGCGCGGGCGACCCTGGCGGGCCACAGCCAGGAGCTCTACGCCGACTTCTACCGCGGCGACGACGCGTCCTACGCCCGCACGGTCGTCGAGGGCCGCGGGCCGGTCGCGGCCGGCGAGATTGTCGCCGGGCCCGGGTTCCTGGACCGGCGCGGCCTGTCCGTCGGGGACGGCGCGACGCTGCGGCTGAACGGCCGGGAGCTGCCCGTACGGGTCGTCGGGCGGCTGATCGAGGGCTCCCGCAGCATCGAGGCGGCGTGGCCGACATATGCGGCGATCGCGCCCGGCTCCCCGGCGACGGAGTACACGGTCCGGCTGGTACCCGGCGCGGACGCGGGCGCCTACGCCGAGGCCGTGCGGGCGCTCGACCCCAGGCTGCGGGCGGAGGTGAGCGACGGGACGAACACCGGGACGACGATCGTCGTCGGCTTCTCGACCGTCTTCACCGTGCTCCTCACCGCCGTCGCCGCCCTCGGCGTCCTCCACACCGTCCTGCTCGACGTCCGGGAGCGCCGCCGCGACCTCGGCGTGCTGAAGTCGATCGGGATGACCCCGCGGCAGGTCGTCGTCATGACGGTGACGTCCGTCGCCGGGCTCGGGGCGGTGGGGGGCGTGGTCGGCATCCCGCTGGGGGTGGCCGCGCACCGGTACGTCGTGGACGCCGTGGGGGCGGTGGAGTTCACGGCCCCCATGAAGGACGTGTGGCACGCCCCGCAGCTGGCCGGGCTGCTGCTCGCGGGGGTGGTGATCGCGGTGCTCGGCGCGCTGCCCCCCGCGCGCGGCGCGGCGCGGACGGGGGTGGGGGCGGCGCTGCGGACGGAGTAGGGGCGGGGGGCTCGGGCGGGTGAGAAGGGGGGACGGGCCGGTTCCGGCCCGGGAACGAGGGAAGCAGCAGGTCGTACGGACACTCACCCCACGGAGTCGAGGAGTCGGAATGACCACGTTCGTCATCACTGTCCCGGGCACGTTCACCTCGGGCATCTCGGATTCCTCCCGCGCGGAGCTGGAGCGCAGGCTGGGCGCGCTGCACACCGACATCAGCCGGGAGCAGGGGCTCGACCTGCTGACGCTCAACGACGACGACACGTTCTCCGTCCGGCTGGAGGTCGACGCGGCGGACCGCTACGAGGCCGAGCTGGACGCGGTCGGGTTCGTCGCGACGGCGCTGCAGGAGACCGGGTTCTCCGACCAGGACGCGCTGCTGGGGAATCCGGCGGTCACGGGGATCGACAGCGACCTCTGAGGCCGCGGGCGGCGGGGCCGCAGGCGTAGGCCCCGATTCGCCGGGTACGCGCGGTGACACACGACGAAGCGTCACCGCACCACCGAGGAACTGGAGTCCACCATGATGATCGCCGGAATCATCGCCGTCTGCGTACTGCTCGCCGTTCTGGCGTTCTTCCTGCCGCGCCTGTCCAAGCACCCCGAGCGCGGCACCCAGAAGACCCTCGGCCTCGGCTCCCGCGCGGGCGGCAAGGCGCCCGGTCCGCTGGGCCGCCTGTTCAGCAAGCCGTTCCGCAGCAGCCAGAAGGCGGTCGGCAAGAGCGGTTCCGCCGGCCGCAAGGGTCGGGGCCACATGCCGTTCTGACCCCTGCCGCACCCCTCTCGGCCCGGTCCCGCCCTCCGGCGGACCGGGCCGCGGTGCGTCCTCAGACCTTGCGGGCCGCATGTTCCAGGCGGTCGCGGTAGGCGGCCCACCAGGCGTCGTCGCCCGGGGCCATGCTGTCGTTGCCCTGGCTCATCCCCACCGCGCCGTCGAGGAGTTCGCGCAGGATGTCGGCGTGCCCGGCGTGCCGCTGGGTGTCGGCGACCACCCGCACCACGACGTGGTGCAGGGTCGCCTCGTCGCGGCCCTCGGGCCACCACGGCACCCGGCCGACCGTGTCCAGCGGCAGCGCCTCGACGGTGGCGTCCGCGTGCGCCCACACCCTGCGGTACAGCCCCGTGACGTCCTCGCGCGACTCCTCGGCGGTCGCCCACATGTCCGCGTTGGTCCCGGCGTCCGCCCCGAGCCACGGCAGCACCTCCGCGAACGGCCGGCCGAACGTGTCGCCCAGATACCCGACCTCCACCCCGGCCGCGTGCTTCACCAGGCCGAGCAGGTTCGTCCCCGTCGGCGTCAGCGGCCGCCGGATGTCGTACTCCGACAGGCCGTCCAACTTCCACAGCAGGGCGTCCCGGGCGGACTGCAGGTAGAAGTGCAGGTCGGCTTTTGCATCTGTTGACGTCATGCGCTCATCCTGAGGCCCGCAATACGCGCTGGCGGAGGTAGGTGACGCCGGTCGGGAAGGTGCGGGTCTCGAGGAGTTCGAGGTCGACGCGGCGCTCGTGGTGGGGGAAGAAGGGGGTGCCGCCGCCGACGAGGACGGGGTGGATCTTGGGGCGGTACTCGTCGACGAGGTCGTCCGCGGCGGCGGCGGTGGCGAGGGTGGCGCCGCCGATGGCGATGTTGCCGGCCTCGGGTGCGGCGCGCAGGCGGGTGATCTCCTCGCGGAGGGAGCCGGTGGCGAGGCGGGCGTTGCCGCGGAGGGTGGTGAGGGTGCGGGAGAAGACCAGCTTCGGGAGCGGGTTCCAGAGGGAGATCCACTCGCGTTCGGCGTCGCTGAGGCCGGGGCCCCCGGCCACGTTCTCCCAATGCAGCATCGCCTCGTAGAGGTGACGCCCCATCAGGTGCACGCCCACCTCGCGGATCTGGTCCATCGCGAAGCGGAACAACTCGTCGTCCGGGGCGGTCCATTGGAACCCGCCGTCCGGCCCGACGATGTAGCCGTCGAGGGACATGCCCATCGAGTACGTCACCTTGCGTGTCACGAGACCTCCTCCGGCGCGGACCTCGACCTTACGGCCACGGGCCCGCGCCGGAGGAGGTCCGCCGCGCCGGGGTCAGGGCAGCGGGGTGCCGCCGGTCGCGTTGAGGATCTCCGCGGTGACGAAGCTGGCGCCCTGGGAGGCCAGGAAGACGTAGGCGGGGGCAAGTTCGGCCGGCTGCGCGGGCCGGCCCATCGGGGCCTGCTTGCCGAACTCGGTGGTGTCGGGCATGGTCGCCGGGATCAGCGGCGTCCAGACCGGGCCGGGCGCGACGGCGTTGACGCGGATGCCGTCCTCGACGAGCATCTGCGCGAGCCCCTGCGTGAAGGTGACGATCGCGCCCTTGGTCATCGCGTAGTCGAGCAGGTGCGGGCTCGGCTTGTAGGCCTGCACGGACGTGGTGTTGATGATGCTGCCACCGCGCGGGATGTGCGGCGCGGCGAACTTGCACAGCCAGAACATCCCGTAGAGGTTCGTGCGCACCACGCGGTCGAACTGCTCGGTGTCGATGGCCTGGATGCCGTCGGGCTGACTCATCTGGTACGCCGCGTTGTTGACCAGGATGTCGATCCGGCCGAACTCGCGCACGGCGAGGTCGACGAGTTCCCGGCAGTCGCCCTCCTCGCGGATGTCGCACGGCACGGCGACCGCCCGGCGGCCCGCGTCGGTGACCAGCGCGGTGGTCTCGGCGGCGTCCTTCTCCTCCTCCGGCAGGTGGGTGAAGACGACGTCCGCACCCTCCCGCGCGTACGCCAGCGCGACCGCGCGGCCGATGCCGGAGTCGCCGCCGGTGACGACCGCGACCCGGTCGGTCAGCAGGCCGGTGCCGCGGTAGGAGTCCTCGCCGTGGTCCGGCGGCGGGTCCATCGGCCCGGTCCAGCCGGGGTGCGGCTGGTCCTGGGACGGCAGGTCGGGCTCGGGGTGCAGGTGACGGGGGTCGCCGGGTGCCGCGGAGCGGTTCTTGTCGTCGGTCAAGCCGTGTTCCCCTTCTCGGTGCGGTGGAGCTGGTTGAGACGGGTGGCGGCCTTGTCGTTCAGGTAGCGGCCGGCCTGGTGGAGGCCCGCGAGCACGCGGCTGCGGGGGCGGGGGGTGGGGAGGGTCTCGCCGGGGACGGTGTCGGTGGGCGCGTCGGCGGACGGCAGCAGGCGGGCGGCGACGCCGGTCAGGCGGGTGGTGAGGGCGGGCGCGAGGCCGTGCGCGAGCGACGCGGCGTGCGCGGCGGGGGTGAGGACGACCCGGGGCCTGCGGCGCTCGGCGGCGCGGACGATGCGCTCGGCGGCGCGCTCGGCGTCCATCGAGACCAGCGGGGTGCCGGAGAGCGCCGAGAACCAGGCGTACTCCCGCTCGGCGGGGCCGCCGAACTCGGCCTTCAGATGGGAGCCGGTGCGCATCAGCCCGGGGTGCGCGGCGGTGACGGACACCCCGGAGCCCGCCAGCTCCGCGCTCAGCCCCTCGGCGAGCGTGCCGATCGCGGACTTCGCGCAGGAGTACGGGACGAGGTGCGGCACGCCGAGCAGGCCGCCGACGGAGCCGGTGAGGACGAGGCGGCCGCCGGCGGGGCTGCGGCGCAGGTGGGGCAGGGCGGCGAGGGCGGTGCGGACGCAGCCGTGGAACATGGTGTCCATCGCGTCGCGGAAGTCGTCGGGGGTGAGGGCGTCGAGGGGGGCGACCTGGATGATGCCGGCGTTGGCGAACACGGCGTCGAGGCCGTCCTGCTGCGCGGCGACGTCGTCGACGGTCGTCCGCACGGCCGTGTCGTCGCGGACGTCGCAGACGCGGATCGAGGGTTCCGCGCCCGCGTGGGCGGCGATCCAGGCGGCGCCCTCGCGCAGTTCGTCCTTGTCGCGGGCGGCGATCGTCACGCGGTTGCCGCGGAGGGTGAGGCGGGCGGCGAGGAGGAGGCCGAGGCCGCGGGAGCCGCCCATGACGAGGGCGGAGGTGTTCCGGAGTTCGTTGTGCATGCGCACGGCCTTTCGCTGGGGGCGGGTCTCACCGTGGCCGGTGGGGGCGGGTGCGCGGGGTAGCGACACGCGGCCGCGGGGGGCCGTGGGCACTGAGTGCCCCGATCTGCGTCCGGTATGCGGGGGCCTTGGGCGGCGGCGGCGGGGTCTGCGACTGCGTCGCGGTGCACGGGCTGCGCCCGCGCGGCCTCAAACGCCGGCCGGGCTGATTTTCTTGGCCGCCTCGGCTCGGAATCGCCGCCTCGGCTCAGGTGCGCCGCCTCGGCTCAGGTGCGCCGCCCCGGTGCACGGGCTGCGCCCGCGGCCTCAAACGCCGGCCGGGCTGAGTTTTCTTGCCGCCTCGGCTCGGAATCGCCGCCTCGGCTGAGGTTCGCCGCCGCGGCTCAGGTGCGCCGCCGCGGCTGAGGGGTGAGGCCGCGGCGTCGAACTCACGAGGGCTGTGTGCCCGCCGCCTCCTCCACCGTTGCGCGGAACGTGAAGACGTCCTCCAGTCCGACCACACGCAGCACGTGCCGCAGGTCCGGGCGGACCCCCGCGAGGGTGAGGCGGGCGCCGGTGGACTGGGCGCGCTGGTAGGCGGTGATGAGGACGGTGATGCCGGTGGAGTCGCAGTACTCGAGGCCGGAGAGGTCGAGGACGACGTGGGAGTCCGCGTCGAAGGGGGTACGGGTGAGGGCGCGCGTGAGTTCGGGCGCGGTGTGGTGGTCGAGTTCGCCGGCGGCCGCCACGACGTGGGCACCGGACGGGTGCGTCGACGTGGTGACGTCGAGGGGGGAGGCATTCACCGGTTTCTCCTGAGCAGGCGCGGGGGCGGTGTCGGGAGTCTATCCGCGTCCGCGAGGACCTGGCCGGGGGCACCAGGGCGCGGGCGGGCGCGTGATCGCCCGGCGGCGCGCCACCGGAGCGGTCGCCTTATCCTATGGACGGCATGGTCGGGCCGGTGGCCGGGGCCGCGGGTGGTGGCGAGGAGAGGTGGAGCGGTGACGCGTGCAGAGGCGACCGGGCGGGACCCGGTGCCGACCCCGGCCGCGGACGTCTTCGCCGCGGACTCCGAGGTCGGACCGGACCTGGCGGCCGTCGACTGGGCGGCGACGCCGCTCGGCCCGCCGGAGACGTGGCCGCAGAGTCTGCGCACGGCGGTGGGCATCCTGCTGTCGTCGCGGTTCTCGATGTGGATGGCGTGGGGCCCGGAGCTGACGTTCTTCTGCAACGCCGCCTACCGCCGGGACACGCTCGGCAGCAAGTACCCGTGGGCGCTGGGCCGGCCCGCCGGAGAGGTCTGGGCGGAGATCTGGGCGGACATCGAGCCGCGCGTCGCGCAGGTCGTCGAGCGGGGGGAGTCGACCTGGGACGAGGCCCTGCTGCTGTTCGTCGAGCGCTCGGGATACTCCGAGGAGTCGTACCACACCTTCTCCTACAGCCCTCTGCGCGACGACGAGGGCAAGGTCGTCGGGCTCTTCTGCGTGGTCAGCGAGGACACCGAGCGGGTCGTCGGCGAGCGGCGCATGGCCACCCTGCGCGACCTGGGCTCCGATCCGACGGTCGCCCGCACCGAGCGCGAGATGCTGGCCTTCACCGGGGCGCAGATGGCCCGCAACCCCCGTGACCTGCCCTTCACCCTGACCTATCTGTTCGAGGACGACGGCTCCGCCCGCCTCGCCCGCACCACGGGGCTGCCCGACGGACACCGGGCCGCCCCGGCGCTCCTTGCCGCGGAGTCGTCGGACGCGGACGGGCCGTGGCCCCTGGCCGCCGCAGCCCGCGGCGAGTCGGCCACGGTCGGGCTCACCGGTTCCGCCTTCGCCGACCTGCCGGCCGGCACGTGGCCCCGTCCCCCCGTGGGCGCCCGGGTGGTCCCGCTGCTGCGCCAGGGCGACTCGCCGTACGGCTTCCTGGTCGCGGGGCTGAACCAGTACCGCCCGTTCGACGAGGGCTACCGCGGGTTCCTCGAACTGGTGGCCGGGCACGTCGCCGCGGGGATCGCGGGGGCGCGCAGCTACGAGGCGCAGCAGCGCCGGGCCGAGGAGCTGGCCGAACTGGACCGGGCGAAGACGGCGTTCTTCTCCAACATCAGCCACGAGTTCCGCACCCCGCTCACCCTGATCATGGGACCGGTGGACGAACTGCGTTCCCGGTCGGCGGAGTTCGGGCCCCGGGTGCGGGAGGAGCTGGAGGCCGTGCACCGCAACGGCCTGCGGCTGAGCAAGCTGGTGAACACGCTGCTCGACTTCTCCCGGATCGAGGCCGGGCGGATGCAGGCGAGCTACGAGCCGGTCGAACTGGGCGCGTTCACGGCCGAGTTGGCGAGCGTGTTCCGGTCGGCGGTGGACCGGGCGGGGCTGGCGTTCGACGTGGACTGCGCGCCGCTCGCCGAGCCGGTCCACGTCGACCGGGGCATGTGGGAGAAGGTGGTCCTGAACCTGCTCAGCAACGCGCTGAAGTTCACCTTCGAGGGGTCGATCGCCGTCCGCGCGGCCACGGAGGGCGGGCAGGCGGTCGTCACCGTCACCGACACCGGCATCGGGGTGCCGGCCGCGGAGCTGCCGCGGCTGTTCGAGCGGTTCCACCGCATCGAGAACGCCCGCGCCCGCTCCGACGAGGGCAGCGGGATCGGTCTGGCGCTGGTGCGGGAGCTGGTGGAGCTGCACGGCGGCACGATCGGCGCGGAGAGCGTCGAGGGCGAGGGCACCCGGTTCACGATCCGGCTCCCGTTCGGCACCGCGCACCTGCCGGAGGGCGCACGGCCGCAGGAGTCCGGGGCGGCCGCGCCCGTCCTCGACCCCGGCATCGCCGCCCCGTACCTGCAGGAGGCCCTGCGCTGGCTGCCGGGCGCCGGGGTGGACGTGTCCGAGACGGTCCCGGCGGCCGACGCCGCGACCGGGACCACCGGCTCCGCGCCGGCCGGCGCCCACGTCCTCGTCGCCGACGACAACGCCGACATGCGCGACTACTTGGTCCGGCTCCTGAGCGACGGTGACGGCCGGGGCTCGGGCTACCGGGTCACGACGGTCGCCGACGGGCAGGACGCGCTGGAGGCGGTCCGCCGCGATCCCCCGGACCTGGTCGTCAGCGACGTGATGATGCCGCGCCTCGACGGTCTGGCGCTGGTGCGGGCCCTGCGCCGGGACCGCCGCACGGCCGCCGTGCCGGTTCTGCTGCTCTCGGCCCGGGCGGGCCAGGAGGCGTCGATCGAGGGACTGGCGGCCGGCGCGGACGACTACCTCGTCAAGCCGTTCGCGGCCGCCGAGCTGCTCGCGCGGGTGAGGGCGAACGTCGAGCTGGCGCGGTTGCGGACGCATCACGCGCGCTGGCGCACCGCGCTGGTGGACTCCCTGCAGGAGGCGTTCTTCGTCGCGGACGAGGACGGCGCGGTGATCGAGGTCAACGCCGCGTTCACCCAGGTGCTCGGCTACGGGCCCGAGGGGCTGCCCTACCGCCCCGCGCAGCCGTGGTGGCCGGATCCGGAGACCGACGCGGAGGGGCACCGCCTGGTCGCCGAGGCGTTCGCGACCCGGCTGGACCACGAGCGCGGCACCCGCACCCTGCCGGTCGTGCACCGCGACGGGCACCGGCTGTGGATCAGCGCCAACTTCAACCAGGCGCGGGACCCCGACACCGGGCGGCGGGTCATCGTCGGCACCTTCCGCGACGTGACCGCCGAGCACTACGCCGTGCAGCGCGACACCGCGCTCGGCTCGCTCAGCACGCGCCTCGCCCAGGCGCAGAACCTGCCGGACGCGCTGGCGGGGGCGCTGGACGAGCTGCGGAAGGTGTGGCACGCCCGCCGGGTGGTCGGCGCGGTCCTCGACGCCGGGGGCGAGCCGGTCCTCACCTCGACCGAACACGGCCTCGACTGGGCGCGGTTGACCCCCGAGCAGCAGGCTTCCCTCACCGGGCTCCGCAGCCGCCCGCTGCTCTCCCCGGTCGCCGGGGAGCGCGGCGTCGGGGTGCTCCTGGAGCACCCGCACGGGCCGCTCGCGCTCTGGATCGACCTGGGCGAGCGCCGCCCGTTCACCAGCGAGGACGAGATCCTGCTCTCGGTGCTCACCGGGCACCTGGCGCAGGGGCTGACCCGCGCGCACCAGATGGACCAGCAGCGGGAGACGGCGATCGCGCTGCAGCGGGCGATCCTCGGCCCGGCGGTACTGCCCGAGGGCTTCGCGGTCCGCTACGAGCCGGCCACCCAGCCGCTGGAGGTCGGCGGGGACTGGTACGACACGATCCAGCTGCGCGACGGGCGGATCGGGATCGTGGTCGGCGACTGCGTCGGCCGGGGACTGGAGGCGGCCGCAGTGATGGGCCAACTCCGCAGCGCCTGCCGGGCGTTGCTGCTGCAGGACGGCAGCCCGGCGCGCACCCTGATGGCGCTCGACCACTTCGCGGCCGGGGTGCCGGGGGCGCTGTGCACGACCGTGTTCTGCGGGGTGCTCGACCCGCGGACCGGGCACCTGACGTACTCCAGCGCCGGGCACCCGCCGGGCATCCTGGCGCTCACCGACGGCACCAACCAGCTCCTCGAGGACGGGCGTTCGACCCCGCTGGCGGTGCGGCCGGGCTCCGAGCGGCCGGAGGCGGAGTGCGTGATGCCCGCCCGGACCACGTTGCTGCTGTACACCGACGGTCTCGTCGAGCGCCGCAGGCGGCCGCTGACGGTCGGCATCGACCAGGCCGGCCGGGCCGTCCAGGCGGGCCGGGACGCGGCCGTCGACGAGCTGGCCTCGCAGGTGATGACGAGCCTGAGTCCGGCCGGCGGGTACGACGACGACGTGGCGCTGCTGCTCTACCGCCACCCGGGCCCGTTGGAGGTGGAGTTCCGCGCCGAGTCGACGCAACTCGCGCCGGTGCGCAGTGCGTTGCGCGGCTGGCTGGCGCAGTGCCAGCTCCCGCCGCACATGATGCAGAACGTGCTCGTCGCCGCGGGCGAGGCGTGCGCGAACGCCGTCGAGCACGGCCACCGGCACGCGCCCGGCGACGTCGTACGGCTGCGGGCGGAGGCGTTCGTCGACCGGCTGCACGTGAGCGTCGCCGACTCCGGCCGCTGGCGTACGCCCCGACCGGAGGCGAATCCGCACCGCGGCCGCGGGGTGACGCTGATGCGCGCGATGATGCAGCAGGTCACCATCACCCCCGGGCCGTCCGGCACGACCGTCGAGATGCACGCGAGGATCACCCCATGACGACACCGCTCACGCTCACCCCCGGGCACGCTCCGGACGGGACCGCGCGGCTGACGGCCGTCGGTGAGATCGACATGAGCAACACGGCGGCGCTCGCGGAGGCCCTCGGCCGGATCGAGGACCGGGTGGTGGTCGATCTGACGGGGGTGGACTACCTCGACAGCGCGGGCCTGAGCGTGCTGTTCGCGCACGCCGGCCACATCGAGCTGGTCGCGGCCCCGCTGCTGCGGCCGGTCCTCGACGTGTCGGGGCTCGCGGATCTGGTGACGGTGCACGCGGGGCGGGCCGCCGGCAGGTGACGGACCGCGGTCGGCGCGGGGTCCGTGGTGCGCGTCTCACCGAGGGGGGTGCGAGGGCCGCGGCCGACGTGGGAAAATCCCCGCATGCTTGGTCACCAGGGTGAGGTCCGCGTCGAAGCGGCGGGAGAGGACGTCGTCGTGCGCTGCGCCGGCGACATCGATCACGATCTTTCGCCGGACCTGGACCAGGCCCTGCGCCAGGCCCTGAAGTCGGCGCCGGTCCGTACGGTCGTGGACCTCTCCGAGGTGCGCTTCGCGGACTCCGCCGTGCTGCACAGCCTGCTCCAGGCCGCGCGCGAGCACCAGGAGGCGGACGTGCAGCTGGTCGTCGCGGGGCCGCTCGGCGAGGTCACCCGGCGGCTGTTCGAGGTGACCGGCTCCGCGGAGGCGTTCACCTTCGTCGACGCCCCGCCTTCGGCACACGGCTGAGGCGGGGCGGGCATGGCGCGTAGGGTGGTCGTTGACGCGGGCCGTGACGGCCGTGCCGCGGCGATCGCCGGCCGGCCCGTAACACCGGAAGCGTACGGAGAGTAAGCGTGTGACGTTCACCTCTGGGGACCAGGCGCCCCACCGGGCCCTCCCGGCCTCGGCCGCCCAGGCGCGCGAGGTGGTGGAGCGGCTCGTCCACACCTTCTACGCGCCGCTGGGCGCGTCGGCGGGGGACGTCGACGTGGTCGTGGCCGACGCGCTGCTCGTCACCTCCGAACTGGTCACGAACGCGTTCCGGCACGGCGGCGGGCTCATCGCGTTCGACGCGCACGTCTCCGCCGACGGCCTGCTCGTCAGCGTCACCGACCGCAGCTCCACGCTGCCCGTCACCACGACGACGGAGGTCCCCGCGGGGGACCGCACCGGCGGCTACGGCTGGCCGCTGGTCTGCCGGCTGGCGTCCACGGTGTCGATCACCCCGGCGCCGCCCGAGGGCAAGTGCATCCACGCGTTCATCCCGCTGACCTGAGGGGACGCGGGAGGTGGCTCGTGAGCGCGGGACGCGCGGATCTGCTTAGGGTGCCGTAACGCTCGTTACGTGAAGGGGGATCCCATGTTCTCGTTGTCGCTGCGCGACGGCGTCCGGCTGGCCGCGCTCGAGGTCCGGCACGCCGAGGAGTTCGGCGCGCACATGGACCGGGCGCGGGAGCACATGCGCCCGTGGGTCGGGGCCGGGTTCGTCGCCGAGGACGTGCGCGGCACCCTCGCCCGGTACGCCGAGCGGCAGGCCGCCGACGGGCCCCGCCTCTTCGGCCTGTGGAGCGAGGACGTGCTGGTCGGCGGCGTGATGTTCACCGGTTTCGACGCCGCGGCCGGCACCTGCGAGCTCGGCTGCTGGACCGAGCCGGCCGCCGAGGGCCGGGGTCTGGTCACCCCGGCCTGCGGCGTGCTGCTCGACTACGCCTTCCGCACCCGCGGCCTGCACCGCGCCGAGTGGATCTGCCGCGCCGACAACCAGCGCAGCGCCGCGGTCGCCGCGCGCCTCGGCATGACCCTGGAGGGCGTCCGCCGCGAGGCCTGGCTCTACGACGGCGTCCGCCACGACGAGCAGCTGTGGGCGATCCTCGCCCCCGAGTGGCGCGGGCGCTGACCTGCGTCAGCGGGCGCGGCGGGCCAGGAGGACGGAGTCCTCGGCCTCGACGGGGCCCTCGTCTCGGTGCAGGGTTCGGGAGCGCTGCTCGACGGTGACGGGCTCGAAGTCGTCGGGCAGGCCGGGGAGGAGTTCCGCGGCGAGGAACATCGCCTTGCGGTGGGTCTCGGAGAGGTCGTGCGCGAACGCGTGCGACGGGGCGTGGCCGACGACCAGCAGCAGGCCGCCGGGGGCGACGGCGGTCGCGAGGCGGCGGGTGACGTCCACCATCCCGCCGTCGGGGGCGTGCAGGTAGTGGCTGGTCACCAGGTCGTACGCCCGCCCTTCCGCGTCGAACGCGCGGGCGTCGGTGCGCCACCAGTCGATGCGGTCGCCGAGCCCCGCCTCCTCGGCGTGCCGCGCGGCCCGCGCGAGCCCGGCCTCCGAGAAGTCCGCGCCCGTCACGCGCCAGCCCTGCCGCGCCAGCCACACGACGTCCCCGCCCTCCCCGCAGCCCACGTCCAGCGCGGTCCCGGGCGTGGCGCTCCCGGCCGCGGCCACCAGCTGCGGATTGGGCCGCCCGCTCCAGAACCGCGCGTCCCCCGCGTACCGCTCGTCCCAGCCCGCGGGCTCGAACATCGCGGCCGCGGCCTCCTCGTCGTGCGTCCCCATCGGGTGCCTCCCGTTCTTCGTCTCCCGGCACTCCGGGTACGGCGCGCCGTGTGCCGATGATGCACGCGGGCGGCGCGCGGCGGCGAAGGAACTTGCCGCTCCGGCAAAACCGGGGTGCGGTGGGGGTGGGCGCGGGGGCACCCTGGCGCGTATGCCCGTCATCCTCGTCACCGGTGTGATGGCCGCGGGGAAGTCCACCGTCGCCCAGCTCCTCGCCGAACGGCTGCCCCGCTCCGCGCACGTCCGCGGCGACGTCTTCCGGCGGATGACCGTCTCCGGCCGCGAGGAGCTCCTCCCCGACGAGACCCCTGCCGCGCGCGCCCAGTTGGAGCTGCGCTACCGCCTCTCCGCGCTCGTCGCCGACGAGTACGCGCGCGACGGCTGGACGGCCGTCGTCCAGGACGTCGTCCTCGGCGACGACCTCCCGCGCTACGTGGCCCGCGTCCGGACCCGCCCGCTGTACGTCGTCGTCCTCGCCCCCTCCCCCGCCGCCGTCCGCCACCGCGAGGCCTCCCGCGCGAAGTCCGGCTACGGTCCCTGGACCGTCGAGGCCCTCGACGCGTCCCTCCGCACCACCCCTCCCCTCGGGCTCCGCCTCGACACGTCGGAGCAGACGCCGGAGGAGACGGTCTCGGCGGTACTCACGCGGCTGGACGAGGCGCGGGTGGCATAGCCCGCGGGGGGCGGGGCCGCGCGGGTCGGGGGCCGGAATATCGCGGTCGGGGGCACCTCCACCCACCCCGCCGTCTCCGGCGGCGTGCAGCGGCGGTCCCTCGCCGGGGGTTGCGGGAAAATATCGGAGCGCTGTTATATAAGCGCTGTGACATCCCAGGATCCCACCACGTCGCCCGACCCCTGGCACTCCCTGCACGCGCTGCTCGCGTCGATGGACGCGGAGATCGAGCAGGTCCACACGGAGCGCGGGATCGAGGGCGTGCGCCCTCGGTTCGCGTATCCGTTGATCCGGCTCGCGCACACCGGGCCGCTGACCATCCGCGAACTCGCCGCGTCGCTGGACCGCTCGCACTCCGCGGTCAGCCAGACGGTCGCGGCGATGCGGAAGGAGGGCCTGGTCACCTCCGAGCCGGGGCCCGATGCCCGTACCCGCCGGATCGAGCTGACGGATCGGGCCCGCGCGCTCGTGCCGTTCCTGGAGGCGGAGTGGCGCGCCACCCACGCGAGCGTCGCGGAGCTGGACGCGGAGGTGCCGTACGCGATGACCGCGGTCGTCGCGGAGGTGCGGCGGGCGCTGGAGCGGCGGTCGATGCGGGAGCGGGTGCGCGGCCATCTGGAGGAGCCGCGATGAGGGTCGGGCTCGACACCCGTCCTCTGCGCGGGAGTTCGGCTTTCCGCGCGCTGTGGATCGGGACGTCCGCGTCGCAGCTGGGCGCGCAGGCGGCGAACGTCGCCGTACTGGCGCAGGTATGGGACCTGACCCGCAGTCCCGTTGCCACCGGCGCGATCGGGTTGGCCACCGGGCTGCCGATGGTCCTGTTCGGGCTGCTCGGCGGGACGTTGGCCGATGCCTTCGACCGCCGTACGGTGGTGCGCGCGACCACGACCGGACAACTCCTGGCGGCCGTGGGGCTGTTCGCCCAGGCCGTCGCGAACGAGCCTGACATCGTGATGCTGTTCGTGCTCGTGGCCGCGTCGGCAAGCTGCAGCGCGCTCGGCGCGCCCGCGCGCCGCACGTTCCCCGCACGGCTGCTCCCCCGCGACCAGGTCGCGGCCGGCCTCGCGTTGAACAGCGTCTCGTTCCAGGCGGCGATGCTCGTCGGCCCCGCGGCGGCGGGGGCG
Organism: Streptomyces sp. NPDC060194; assembly: GCF_042728285.1. Classification (NCBI taxonomy): domain Bacteria; kingdom Bacillati; phylum Actinomycetota; class Actinomycetes; order Kitasatosporales; family Streptomycetaceae; genus Streptomyces; species Streptomyces sp. NPDC060194. The sequence goes on from NZ_JBHWZH010000057.1 coordinate 19,103, forward strand.
GTGATCGCCCGCTGGGGGTTCGGCGCGGCGTACGCGGCCCAGGCGGTGGCCGTCGCGATCTCGATGGCCGCGCTGGCCGGCCTGCCCCCCGTGCGGCCCGAGGGCGCGGGCGAGCACCGGAGCCGACCCGAACGCGGCGGCTGGGGCGTCGTCCTGCGACGCCCGACCCTGTGGGGTGCGCTGGCGACCGACCTGGCCGCCGTGCTGCTCGCGATGCCCGTCGCGCTGTTCCCGCTGGTCAACGAGGCCCGGTTCGGGGGTGATCCGCGGACGCTCGGCCTGTTCCTGTCCGCCGTCGCGGTCGGCGGGATCACGGCCGGCCTGCTGTCCGGCGCGGTGACGCGGCTGCCGCGCGCGGGCCTCGTCCAGCTCACCGCGGCCTGCGTGTGGGGGCTGGCCCTGGCCTGCTTCGGCCTCGCGGGGCCCCTGTGGCTCGCGCTCGCCTGCCTGGCCGTGGCGGGCGCGGCGGACACGGTCTCCGTCGTCACCCGCGGCACCCTCGTGCAGCTGGAGACCCCGGACGCCTCCCGGGGGCGGGTCTCCTCGGTCGAGCACGTCATCGGGGTCGCCGCGCCCGAGCTCGGCAACTTCCGTGCGGGCGCGGTCGCTTCGGCCGGCGGTGCCGCTGTGGCCCTGGTCGCCGGTGGGCTGTCCGCGGTGGTCGCGATCGTCCTCATCGCCGCGGTCAACCGGCCGTTGCGGACCTACCGCACACCGGCGGCCACGCCCGCGCCCGCCCCCGCCGCGGACGTCGGGGCGGAGGAGTGCGGGCGGACGTAGTCAGCCCGCCGGTCCGCGCCGCCAGCGGATCTCGCCGTCCACCACGTGGTCGGTGGGCGTGAGTCCGGCGGCGGACGCGACCGCGGCGGAGGCCTGGTGGTCGGGGTGGACGTGCGCGACGACGGTGCGCACGCACTGCCCGTCGAGCCACGCGACGAGCGCGCGTGCCGCCTCGGTCGCGATGCCCCTGCCCTGCCAGGGGGTTCCGACGACCCAGGCGATCTCCGCCGCCGCCCCGCCGTCGGTGACGGTCGCCTGGACCGTTCCCGTCAGGCGGTCCTCGTCGCGGAGGCGGACCACCCAGTTAAGCCAGGACGCCGCCGGGTCCGGGGAGCCCGCCTCCCACCTCTCGTAGCGGGCGCGCAGGGCCTGCGGGGTGTCCGGCGCGCCGCCGATGAAGGCGTGCAGGGCGGGGTCGGCGAGCACGGCGGCCATCTCCCGCGCGTGCTCGGCGCGCAGCGGCAGCAGGTCGAGCCGGTCGGTCCGCAGGGGGCGGGCGGTGAGGGGGTGCATGCCCCTAGTCCACCAGTTTCGCCAGGAGTTCGGCGGCCGGGGCGGGGGTGACCAGCCATTTCAGGTGGCTGCCGGCCAGGGTGTGGACGTCGTAGGGGTTGTCCGGGGTGAGCGCGTCGCCCTCGCGGATGAGGCGGTCCTGCAGGGCGAGGGGGAGGCTCGCGTCGTCGGCAAGGCGGATGTACGTCTTCGGGATGCGGCCCCAGGTGTCGGCCCGGGCGCGGTCGGCGGACGTGCCGGCGTCGAGGTTCTCGTCGGGCTGGTAGGTGTTGAGGAAGGCGCGGAACTCGTCATCGGTCCCGTCGGCGAGGAAGGCCGCCTTGAGCGCGGCGAGGACCTCGGGCTGCGCGGTGCGGAAGTTGACGCGCAGGACGCCGAGTTCCGCCGGATTCCCCGCCAGCGCGGGCCCGAACGCGGCCGCGTCGACCGTCGCCATCTCCGGCTCTGCGTAGTACGCGTTGACCTCCAGGTCGACGGGGCACCAGGCCGAGACGTACACGATCCGGTCGATCAGGTCCGGTCGGGCGTTGGCCGCCGCGGTGGCCGTGACCCCGCCGCGGCTGTGCGAGACCAGCACGACCGGGCCGTTGCGCTTGGCCCGCTCCAGGACGCCGATCAGGTGCGCGGCGTTGTCCGCGAGCGTGACCCCCTTGATCGCCCCGGGCGCTTCGGCGAGTCCGGCCGCGTCCTGCGGCGCCTGGTACGCGAGCGGGAAGGTCGCCGCGAACCCGTGCCCCGGCAGGTCCACGGCGACCGACCGGTGCCCCAGCAACCCGAGCTCGGCCTGCAGCGGCGCGAACGAGAACGAGTTGGCGAATGCTCCGTGGACCAGGACATACGTCGGTTGCACAGGTCTGCTCTCTTCGGTCAGGTGACTTCGGCGACTGCACCGCCAACCTAAGCCGCCTCCGGGCACGACGGCAATGATCAGTCCGCCCGGGCCCCACGACGCGCGTGCAGCGCGGCGCAGTCGGCGGCGTCCGGTACGCGCCCGTCGAGACGCGGCCCTCGACGCCGCCGCCACCCCGGCTCAGTGGTACGCGTGGACCACCGCGTGGCCCTTGCCGCGGCCGATCATCCACTTGTTGACGGGGGTGGTGACGACGAAGGCGACGGCGAAGCCGCCGAGGAGGGCGGACCAGAAGAGGGCGTCGGAGAGGTGCGCGTCCATCGCGCCGGGGGTGAGGGCGATGATGCCGTTGTCGACGAGCTCCATGACGGCGATGGAGACGGTGTCCGCGGCGAGCGCCACCTTGATCGCGGCCTTCGGGGCGAGCCCGGCGCGGACCACTGCGAAGAGCGTGAAGGAGTACCCGAACAGGAAGGCGAGGCTGATCGCCAGCACCATCGTCGGGACGTTGCCCCAGCCCAGAGCGGTGCCGATCACCATCCCGAGGACCTCGCCGACGAGGCAGCCGGTGAGGCAGTGCAGTGTCGCCCGTATCGCGGTCCCCCAGGTCGCGCCGTGCGCGGTGCCGTGTGCGTCGCCGTGTGCGGCGTGGGAGTGGTGCGCGCCGTGGTCCATGACATCCCCGTTCGTCGTCGCATCGGGCCCGACGGCCCCGTGCAGATCGGAACCATATACCCCCCTGGGGTATTCCGTCACGCGCGGGGCGCACGAGTTCACCCGCACGCTCCTCCCCACCGCCGCACGCCGTGCCGGGGAGGGGGAAGGGGGCGAGAGTGTGTAGGGGGGACGACGAGGGGCACTCAGGGTGGGCGAACCGGCCGGACGGCCGGGCCGACCGCCGGGAGGACACGCATGGCCGTGCGACACCAGCTCATCCGGCGCCCGCCGCGGGCGCTGTGGGACGTCCTGGGCGACGAGTCGCGGTACCACGAGTGGGTGGTGGGGACGCACTCGTCGTACCCCGCGGAGGGCGCGTGGCCGCAGGAGGGCTCCTCGTTGCGCTACACGGTGCGGTTCGGGCCGAAGGAGTTCACGGGGCGGACGGTGGTACGCCGCCACGACCCGCCCCACGTCCTGGAGCTGGAGGCGCACAGCGGCGCGCTCGGCAGCGCGCGGATCGCGTTCGACATCCGCCCGTGGGGCGAGCACACGCTGGTCGTCCTGGACGAGCACCCGCTGCGCGGCCCGGGCGCCGCCGTCCACAACGGCGTCGTCGACGCGCTGATGCAGCTCCGGCACCGCAGGATGCTGGCCCGGCTGGCGGAGGTCGTCGAGCGGACGACTTCGGAGCAGGGCCCGCGACGGCGTCCGGAGCGGGGACGGGACAGCGCCGATGTCTGACGCGGTGGTGGTCGGCAGCGGCCCGAACGGGCTCGTCGCCGCGAACCTGCTGGCCGACGCGGGATGGCGGGTCACCGTCCTGGAGGCGCAGGACGAGCCCGGCGGCGCGGTGCGCAGCGACCGGGGCGTGGACCCGGAGTTCGTCAGCGACCTGTTCAGCGCGTTCTACCCGCTCGCCGCCGCCTCGCCGGTCATCCGCTCCCTCGCCCTGGAGGATCACGGCCTGCGCTGGTGCCACGCCCCGCGCGTGCTCGCGCACCCGCTGCCCGACGGCCGCTGCGCGGTCCTGGACCGCGACCGGGAGACGACGGCGAAGGGCCTGGAGGAGTTCGCGCGCGGCGACGGCGAGGCGTGGCTGGACCTGTGCCGCGGCTGGGACCTGGTCGGCGACGGCGTGCTCGACGCGCTGTTCACCCCGTTCCCGCCGGTCCGCGCGGGCCTCGCGCTCGCCGGCCGGGTGCGCGCGGCGGGCGGGCTGCGGTACGCCCGCGACCTCGCGCTGCCGGTGCGACGGCTCGGCGAGGAGAAGTTCGCCGGGCCGGGCGGCCGGCTGCTGCTCGCGGGCAACGCCCTGCACGCCGACCTCGCCCCCGAGGCCGCCGGCAGCGGCGGCTTCGGCTGGCTGCTCACCATGCTCGGCCAGTTCCACGGCTTCCCCACCCCGGCCGGCGGCACCGGCTCCCTCACCGCCGCCCTGGTGGCCCGGCTGCGCGAGCGCGGCGGGGTGCTGGTGTGCGGGCAGCGGGTGACCGAGGTCGTGGTCCGCGGCGGGCGCGCGCTCGGCGTGCGGACGGCCGACGGCGGCGCGTACCGGGCGCACCGCGCGGTCCTCGCCGACGTCACCGCGCCGCAGCTCTACGGCGAGCTGCTCGCCCCCGACGAACTGCCGCCGCGCCTCCGCGACGACCTGTTGCGCCGCTTCGAGTGGGACTTCGCCACGTTCAAGGTCGACTGGGCGCTCGACGGGGCCGTCCCGTGGACCGCGCCCGGCGCCGTCGGGGCCGGGACCGTGCACCTGGCCGACGGCGTCGACGCGCTGACCCGGTTCGCGGCGCAGCTCGCCACCGGCGAGGTCCCCGACCGGCCGTTCCTCCTCTTCGGCCAGATGACCACGGCCGACCCCGGCCGATCCCCCGCCGGCACCGAGTCCGCCTGGGCGTACACCCACGTCCCGCACGAGGTCCGCGGCGACGCGAGCGGCGCCGGGCTCACCGGCCGCTGGGACGCCCGCGAGGCGGAGGCGATGGCCGACCGGATGGAGGAGCAGGTCGAGCGGTACGCCCCCGGCTTCCGCGACCGGGTCCGCGGCCGCCGGATCCTGTCCCCGCCGACCCTCCAGGCCGCCGACGCGAACCTGCGCGACGGGGCGATCAACGGCGGCACCGCCGCGCTCCACCAGCAGCTCTTCCTGCGCCCGGTGCCCGGGACCGGCCGCCCCGCGACCCCCGTCCGCGGCCTCTACCTCGCCTCGGCCTCCGCCCACCCCGGCGGCGGCGTGCACGGCGCGCCGGGCGCGAACGCCGCCCGCGCCGCCCTGCGCGCCCACACCCCGCTGCGGGTGGCGGCGGGGGCCCTGGCCCGCACACGTCCTGTCCGCAACGCACAGAAGGAGGCATGACCGCCATGCGAGCACTCACCTGGCACGGCCGGCGCGACGTGAGGATCGACACCGTCCCCGACCCGCAGATCAAGGATCCGACGGATGTGATCGTCCGGATCACGTCCACCGGCATCTGCGGTTCCGACCTGCACCTGTACGAGGTCCTCGGGCCGTTCCTGGACGCCGGGGACATCCTCGGGCACGAGCCGATGGGAGTGGTCGAGGAAGTCGGGCCCGAGGTCCGGACGCTCCAGGTCGGCGACCGGGTCGTCGTCCCGTTCAACGTGTCCTGCGGGACGTGCTGGATGTGCGGGCAGGGGCTGCACAGCCAGTGCGAGACCACCCAGAACCGGGAGCGCGGCACGGGCGGCTCGCTCTTCGGGTACACCAAGCTCTACGGCCAAGTGCCTGGCGGGCAGGCGGAGTTGTTGCGGGTGCCGTTCGGCGACACGCTGCCGATCAAGGTGCCGGACGGTCCGCCGGACGACCGGTTCGTCTACCTCTCCGACGTGCTCCCGACCGCCTGGCAGGCCGTCGAGTACGCGGCGGTGCCGCCGGGCGGGACGCTCACCGTCCTCGGGCTCGGCCCGATCGGGCAGATGGCCGCCCGGATCGCGCTGCACCGCGGGGCGAGCCTGGTCGTCGGCGTCGACCTGGTGCCCGAGCGGCTCGACCGCGCCGCCGCGCGCGGCGTGAAGTGCCTCGACCTGCGCCGGCACGGCAAGGACCTCCCCGACGTGATCCGCGACCTCACCGACGGCCGCGGGACCGACGCCGTCATCGACGCCGTCGGCATGGAGGCGCACGGCGCGCCCGTCGCCCGCGCGGCGCAGTGGGTCACCGGGCTGCTGCCCGACCCGGTCGCCGAGCGGCTCATGGAGACCGCGGGCGTCGACCGGCTGCACGCCGTCCACACCGCGATCGACGTCGTCCGGCGCGGCGGCACGATCTCGCTGTCCGGGGTGTACGGCGGGGCGGCCGACCCGATGCCGATGCTCACCATGTTCGACAAGCAGATCCAGCTCCGGATGGGCCAGGCCAACGTCCGCCGCTGGGTCGACGACCTGCTCCCGCTGCTCACCGACGACGACCCGCTCGGCGTCGACGACTTCGCCACCCACCGGCTGCCGCTGGAGCAGGGGCCGGAGGCGTACAAGACGTTCCAGGACAAGGGCGACGGGATGGTCAAGACGCTGCTGAGTCCGTGAGACGAGGGTGGGTGCGGCGGTCCGGCGGGTCCGACGGGTCCGACGGGTCCGACGGGACGAGCGTCCCAGGCGTTGCGCCGCCCGTCACGCGCACGACCCCGTCACGGGTAGTACCCGTGACGGGGTCGTATGCGTCGCAGATCACGCCCGTGACGGGTCGTGCGCGTCGCGGCGTCAGGGACGTCCCGCACGTCATGTACGTCCCCGGTGCCGCACGTCACCGCAGCAGCGCCACCGCTCACCGCAGGGTCGCGCACCCCGCGGGCGTCATGCGATGAGTGCCTCCACCGGCGGTGTGCCGTCCGCCGCGGGCGGTCCGGCGGTGGGGGGCGCGGCCTCGTCCGCGAAGGAGTAGGCCACCCACGGTCCGGTCACCTCGATCTCCACCTCCGACTCCGCGAACTCCGCCTCGGCGCACAGGAGTTGGACCCGCTCGGCGAGCTCCGCACCCCGCTCGCGCGCCAGCAGGTACGCCGCGTTCAGCACCTGCGTGCGGTCGGGGCCCGCCGTACCGGGACCGTGCGGGTCCCGTCGGACCGCGGCCTCCGCGAGCGCGCCCACCTCGCGGTCGACCAGCTCGGCCGCCGCGGCGGCCCGCGCGCGCCGCCGGGTGCGCTCCTGCCGGCGCCCGATCACCTGCGCCAGGTAGGCCCGGCCGCACGGCGGGGGCCCCGCGGCGTCCTCCGGCGCGGGCTCCGGCGGATCGGCGAAGCTGACCCGCACGGCCCACTCCGCGCGCCCCGCGAGCCGCCGCAGCACGGCGTCGAACTTCGGCCCGTCCGCCGCAAGTTCGGCCGCAGCCTCCTCGGCCGACGCGAACACCGTCCCCGCCGGCAGCGGCACCACCTCGCCGTCGGCCGCGAACCCGGTCACGACCGCGTGGTGGGTGCGCACGCACCACTCCCGCCCGTCCTCCGGCGGGGCCGGGACCTCCTGCACCACGGCCCACAGCGCGCCCACCGGGGTGATGCGAAGGGTGCCGCCGTCCGGGTGGCCGGCGAGCCCCGGCGGCAGGGGCGGTTCCTGCGTGCGGCGGACGGCGAACACGCAGACGGTGCGGGGGCCGGTGGGAGCCGCTCCGGGGCGCCGCGCGCGTGATTCCGTCATACGGGCCACTGTCGTCCGGTGCGGGGGCGACGGCTCGGGCTGCTGGGCCGTTCGGGTCACGCCCATGAGCCGGAGGCAGCGCCCCGCTCAGGCCGGCTCGCCCAGCGACCGCAGGAACGCGCCGAAGCCGTGCGGTGCGCGCGGCGCGGTCCGGCCGGACGTGGCGACGGGGCAGGCGTCCGTGCGCAGGACCCGGGCGCCTGCGGGGAGGGCCGCGACCAGTGCGCGGTCCTCCCCGTGCGGCACGGCGGGGAAGCCGCCCGCCCGCAGGTAGGTGTCGGCGCGGACGCCGAGGTTCGCCCCGTGCACGTGCGGGTGCACCCAGCCGGGCCCGTCGCGCCCCGCGAAGTAGTGGGCGTCGTGCAGCGCCCGCACGGACGCCGCGAGCGGCGGGAACGGGGCGATGCGCACCGTGCCGACCACGCACTCCCAGCCCTCGCGGGCGCGGTGCAGCTGGTGGGCCAGCCACTCGGGCGGGACCCCGCAGTCCGCGTCGGTGGTGGCGATCCAGGTCGCCTCCGGGCGCGCCCCGCACCGTGCGAGGCCCTGCCGGACGGCGGCCGCCCGGGCGGCGCCGGCCATCCGGTGGCCGACCTCGACGACGTCGGCCCCGAGCCGGGCGGCGACCGCCGCGGTGGCGTCCGTGCAGGCGTCCGCGGCGACGACGAGGACGCTCGGCGCGAGCCCGGGGTGGCGCAGGGCGCGGTGGACCGAGCGGAGGGCTGCGGGCAGGCCGGCGGCCTCGTCGTGGGCGGGGAGCGCGACGACCAGCGCGTCGATGCGGACGCTCACACCAGTCCCTCCGCCGCGGCCGGGGAGGGGGGTGGCGTGCCGTCGGCCAGCGGGCGGGCGAAGGTGGCGAGGGTGAAGTCGGGGTCGGCGAGGACGGGGCCGGGCAGGAGGCCGGGGACCTCCGCCAGGTACGGCTGCAACTGGGCCCCGGTGAGCCGGTGTTCGGGCACGGGGTGGTTCCAGTGGACGGTCACCAGCGAGCCGCCGGGCTCCAGGCTGTCGGCGGTCAGCCGCAGGATCTCCCGCAGCCGCTCGTCGTCGAAGTAGTAGAGCAGCTCGGACAGGACGACGAGGTCGAACCGCCCGTCCGGCCACTCCTCGGGGACGACCAGCCGGCGCACGCTGACGTTCGGCTGGTCGCGGGTGCGGGCCGCCGCCGCCGCGACCGCCCGCTCCACCCGGTCCGCGCCGAGCACCTCGTCGCACCGTCCGGCGAGCATTCGGGTCAACACCCCTACGGAGCAGCCGGGTTCGAAGGCACGGCGGTAGCGGGGGCGGGGCAGGGCGGCGAGCGTCAGGGCGTACTTGCGCCGCTCGTACCAGCGGCCGGCCAGGTCCCAGGGGTCGTCGGTGCCGGCGTACATGCGGCTGAAGTACGCCTCAGGGGTGGCCGGTTGGGCGTCGCCCGCGCTGCCCTCGCGACGTGGAGGCCCGCCCGCTGCCCGCGTGCCGTTCTCGGACAGCGCACCGTTCCCGGGCCGCCCGCCGTTCTCGGGCCGCCCGCCGTCCGTCCGCGATGCCGGCCCGGTCACGCGGATCCCTCCTCGACGAGAACGGTCTCGAACGCCCGCAGGTGGTGGGCGAGTTCGTCCGGCGGCAGGACCACCGCCGGGTGGTCGGCGAGCGGCGCGATCTGGGTGCGGAAGCACCGGACGGCCGTCTCCTTGCGCCGCACGGCCCCCGGGTCGAGCGGCAGCCGCCGCGCCCGCTCCCACGGCACCCGCGGATCGCCGGGCGCGGCCCAGTGCCACATCCACACCGGGTACTCCCACAACCGCGCCCCCGCCGCCCGCGCGGCCGTCCGCGCCGCGCGGCCCGCCGCCTCGTGGTCGGCGTGCAGGTCGCCGCGCCACGGGGCCACGCACAGCCCCGCCCCGGTCTCCCGCAGCAGCCGTTCCACCCGCGCGGCGACCTCGGCCTCCGCCGCGTCGACGCCGGTGTCGGCGACCCCCATCCGGTGCCGCAGCGCCGGGTCGAGGCCGAGCACGTCGAGCGCCTGCGCCAGCTCCGCCCGCCGCACCCGCGCCAGCTCCGGCGGCGGCAGCACCCGGCTGCCGGGGTGGGAGCCCTCCCCGTCCGTCACCGTGAGGACGTGCACCGCGCGTCCGGCCGCCGCCAGCGCGCTCGCGGTGCCGCCGAAGCCGAGCACCTCGTCGTCGGGGTGCGCGGCGACGACGACCACCGGCCCGTCCGGCACCACCGCCTCGGCCCACTCCCCGGCCGCCGCCCACCCGGCCCACGCCTCCTCGGCCGTCCCGGCCCCGTCGATCGCCTCGGCGGCCCGCCGCCGTTCGGCGGCGCGCCCGGTGACGCCCTGGTCAGTCATCGCTGTCCTCCTCCTCGGCCTTCTCGGCCTTCCCGGCCGCGACCATGCCGCCCAGTGCGGCGAGGTCGCGTTCGGCGTGGTGCTGGCGGATGTAGACGGTGAGGTCGGCGACGCGCTGCGCGTGCTCGGCGTCGTGGCAGAGCGGGCCGGCGCCGAGTGCGCGGCCGACCTCGTCCAGGACGCGGGCGCAGACGTCCGCGACGAGGGCGCGCACCCGGGCCGCGCGCAGCTCCGCGGGCGGGCCCGCGTCGTACGGCGCGGCGTCGATCGCGTCCGCGGCGGCGTCGAGCGCGCACTGCGCGGCGTGCAGGGCCACGTCGACGGCGCCGAGGTGGGCCGCCGTCAGCGGGTCGGGGTCGCGGCTCCTCGCCCGGGCGAGGAGCGCGTCGGCGACCCCCCGCGCCCCGCCGAGCCAGCACGCGGCCACGCCCACGCCGCCGTGCGTGAACCCGGGCCGCCGCAGGTAGGCGTCGACCCCGCCGATCGCCCGCGCGGGCACGCCCGTGAACCGCACGTCCGGGCTGTCGCTCCCCGCCATGCCCACCGCGCGCCACGTCCCCTCCACCGGCGCGTACCCGGCGTGCCCGGTCGCGACGGCGAACAGCCTCCGGCCGTCCGCCGTGTCCGCGGTGACCAGCGCGTGCGTGCAGCTGTGCGCGCCGGAGCAGTACGGCTTCACGCCGTCGAGCACCCAGCCGCCCGCCGCGTCCGGCCGCGCGTCGAGGCTCGCCCCCGGCGGCTGCGCCGCCCACACCCCCCACCGCTCCCCCGGCCCCGGCGCCGGTCCGCCCAGCTCCGCCAGGATCGCCACGGCGTCGGCGTGCCCCTCGGCCAGCCGCGCGAACGACAGGTCCGCGCGGGCCAGGGACTGCAGGGCCGCGAAGCGCGTACGGGTGTGCCCGGAACCGGGCAGGGGAAGCTCTGCGCCGTCACCGGCGGCCCACTGCGCGAACCGCTCGGCGGGGGCGCGCCGAGGGGTGGTCGATGATGCGGTCATTCCTCAGGGGTATACCGAGAGATCGTTCTCATGCATCGCGAGCGACGCGAATGTTCGCGCGAACGGGGTCCACCCGGCGGGCCAGGTGCCCGCCCGGCAGGCACGAGCGCCACACAGCAAGCGCAAGAGCCTGCGCCGCAGGCGGGGGCCCACGCGGCAGCCCCGACGCCGAGGCCGCCGAGGCCCCGCACCAAGGACGGGCGAGGGGGCCGCACAGCAAGCGCGGGGAGCCGCCCGACGCACGGGAAGGCCCCGCAACGAGCCCGGGGGTCGCTCAGCGAGCGGAGGGGCTCGGCGAGCGGGGGTGCGCCGGTTCGGAGCCCCGCCGAGGGAGGCGCCCGCAGCGGCCCCGCCCGGTGGGGGAATCCGCTCGCCCTCCCGGGTGGAAGGGGCCAGGGTGAGGCCATGAGCCCCGTCTTCCTCCCCGGCCTCGAACTCTCGCGCGTGCTCTACGAGGACGCCGTACGGCCGATCCTCGACGACGCCTTCCCGCACCTCTCCTACGCCGCCGCCCGCGTCGGCCCGGGCTCCGAGGTGCTCGGCTTCGACACCGCGCGCTCGGCGGACCACGACTGGGGCCCGCGCCTGGAGCTCTTCCTGTCCCCGGACGACGCCGACGCGTACGCCGACGACATCCGGCATGTCCTGGCCGCGCGCCTGCCGGCGGAGGTCCGCGGCTGGCCGACCCACTTCGTGCACAGCGAGGACCCGGCGGATCCGGTCAGCTTCATGCGCGCACCCGACGGCGCGACCGTCGACCACCGCGTGACCGTCCACGACGTCCCCGCGTGGACGTCCGCACGCCTCGGCCCGATGCCATCCGAGGCCGCCCCGGACACCCTCACCTGGCTCTCACTTCCTCAGCAGCACCTCGCCGAACTCACCGGCGGCGCCGTCTTCCACGACGGCCCCGGCGACCTGACCGCGCTCCGGGAGCGCCTCGCCTGGTACCCGGACCAGGTCTGGCGCTACCTGCTCGCGGCGCAGTGGCAGCGGCTGTCCCAGGAGGAGGCGTTCGTCGGCCGCTGCGCGGAGGTCGGCGACGACCTGGGCTCGGCGGTCGTTGCCGGCCGCCTGGTCCGCGACCTGATGCGCCTGTGCCTGCTGCTGGAGCGCCGCTACGCCCCGTACGCCAAGTGGCTCGGCAGCGCGTTCGCCCGCCTGGAGATCGCGCCCGCCCTCACCCCCGCACTGCGCGCCGCGCTCGCCGCGACGGACCCCGCCGACCGCGAACGCCACCTCTGCGACGCCTACGAGACGGTCGCCGCCGCCTACAACGCCCTCGGCCTCACCGCGCCGCTGGACCCCGCCCGCCGCCCCTACCACTCCCGCCCGTTCCTCGTCCTCCACGCCGAACGCTTCGCCCACGCCCTCGCGGCCACCCTCACCGACCCGGTCCTGCGCGCCCTCCCCCTCACCGGCTCCGTCGACCAGTGGTCCGACTCCACCGACCTCCTCGGCCACCCCGCGGCGGTCCGCGCGGCGACCCACGCGCTCGGGTGAGCCGGGACGTCCGGGCTGCGACCACGACGAACGGGACCGGGCGGGCGCAGGCCCGGCCGGTCCCGTTCGGGGGGCCTGGTCAGTCGCCGGTCGGGACGCAGAGGACCGGGACCGGGGAGAGGTGGAGCAGCTTGTGCGGGGTGGAGCCGAGGAGCGCGCCCCGCATGGGGCTCTCCCCCCAGCTCCCGACGACGATGACCCGCGCCGCGTGCCGCTGCGCCGCGTCGATCAGCGCCTGCGCCGGCTTCGCGTCGAGGATCTCGACGGTGGTCGCGACCCTCTCCGCGGACGCCGCCTCGACCGCGCGGTCGAGGGCGCGGCGCCCGGTCTGCTGGAGCGCCGCGAGATGGCTCCGGTACTCCTCGCCGACCCCGCCGGGCGCCGCCGCACCGTAGACGAGCACGAGCCGTTCGTCGAACGCCCGTGCCACCGAGACGGCGACGTGCAGGGCGCGCTCCGCCCCGCTGGACTCGTCGTATCCGAGGACGACCGCCATGTCAGAGCTCCTTCCCGTCCGTGGCCCCGGGCAGGACGCCGGGGCGCTCCGACCAGTAGGCCGCCGAGTACACCCGCCGGACGAGCATGACGACCACTCCGGTGACCGCGATCCCGATGGCGATGACCAGCGGCGGCGCGAGCCCGAACCAGGAGACGCCGCTGTAGGAGTTCGCCGGGTCGGACATGTCGACGATCGACTCGACGAGCAGCCACGCGAGCAGCGCCGCCCCGATCAGCGGCCCGGCCCCGATGAAGAGGAACTCGCGCACGCTGTGCGTCAGCCTGCGCCGGTAGTACACCGCGCAGGCCACGCCGGTGAGCGCGTAGTAGAACGCGATGAGCAGCGACAGCGCGGTCAGCGAGTCGAACAGCGCGTTGACGCTGATCCGGCTGACCACGAGGTACCAGGCGATGGCGACGCCCGCGACCCACCACGTGCTGGTGTCCGGGGTGCGGAAGCGCGGGTGGATGCGGGCGAAGTGGGCCGGCAGCGCCTGGCGGCGGGCCATCGACAGGACGGTCCGGGAGGCCGGGATGATCGTCGTCTGCGTGGAGGCGAGCGCGGAGGTGCACACCGCGAGCAGCAGGAGCCAGTCCCAGCCGCCCATGACCTGGCTCGCGAGCGTCGCGAAGATCGCCTCCTCCTCGTCGGCGTTGTCCGCGAGGAACGCGGTGCCGGCGAAGGCGACGACGGCGAACGCGACCGACACGTAGGTCACGAGCAGGACGATCGTCGACCAGACGCCCGCCCTGCCCGGCGCGCTGGCGGAGTCCTCGACCTCCTCGGTGAGGTTGACGGCCGACTCCCAGCCCCAGTAGACGAACACCCCGAGCAGGAGTCCGCCGGTCAGGGCCGCGCCGCCGGCCCCGAACGGGTTGAGCCAGCCGCCGGCCGGGGTGAGCGAGTCGGCCGTCGCCGTCCCCTGGTAGACCCGGTAGAGGGCGACGGCGGCGAAGGCGATCAGGCAGGCGACCTGGGCGAGGATGAGGACGTTCTGCACCTTCGCCGACGCCTCGGTGCCGATGACGCACACGGCCGTCATCCCGAGGATGAGCAGCACGGTCAGCGACTGGCGGACGGCGTCGTTGGCCGCCCAGTCGTCGAGCCCGACGGTGAGCAGGCCGAAGGTGACCGCGACGTCGGCGAGCGAGCCGACGACGAGGACGCCGGTCATCGCCACCGCCCAGCCGCCGAGCCAGCCGGCCCAGGGGCCCATCGCCCGGGTGACCCAGGAGAAGGTGGTGCCGCAGTCCTGGTCGGCCTTGTTCAGGTAGTAGAAGGCCGAGGCGATCAGCAGCATCGGCACGAAGGAGGCGAGCAGGACGCCGGGGGCGTAGACGCCCACGAGCGCCACGACCGGGCCGATGGCGGCGGCCAGGGAGTACGCCGGGGACGTGGAGTTCAGGCCGATGACGAGCGCGTCGGTGAACCCGATCGCGTCGGCCTTGAGTCCGGGTTGCGGGGCGGCTGCGCCCGCGGTGTCGTCTTTCATGTCCCTCCTCCGGGAGGTCGGCGCGGTCGGATCACTGCTCGCGCAGGCCCCAGGGGGAGCCGTACTCGGTCAGCAGGTCCAGGAACGGCTGGGGGGCGAAGGCCTCCGCGCCGAGGATGCCGGCGCCGGTCCAGGTGCCGTTCGCGACGAGCTCCAGGGCGACGACGGGGTTGATGGCCGTCTGCCAGACGACGGCCTGGGAGCCGTACTCCTTCATCGACCACTGGTTGTCGACGACGTGGTAGAGGTACACCTCGCGCGGCCGGCCGTCCTTGGTGCCCTTGACCCAGGTGCCGGCGCAGGTCTTGCCGTGCATGCGCTCGCCGAGCGTCGCCGGGTCGGGCAGGCAGGCCGCGACGACGTCGCGCGGGGAGACCTCGACGCCGCCGGGGAGCCTCACCTTCTCGGTGCGGTCCAGGCCGAGCTTGTGCAGCGTCTTGAGGGTGTCGATGAACTCGTCGCCGAGCCCGTACTTGAACGTGACGCGCTCGGCGTCGACCCAGCGCGGGATCAGCAGCACCTCCTCGTGCTCGACGTTGACGCACTCGACCGGGCCGATGCCCTCGGGGAAGTCGAAGACCTCCGGCTCGCTGAAGGGCGCGGTGGTGAACCAGCCGCGGTCCTTCTCCCAGATCACCGGCGGGTTGAGGCACTCCTCGATCGTCGTCCAGATGGAGAACGAGGGGGCGAAGTCGTAGCCGTCGACGGTGAGGTTCGCGCCGTCGCGGACGCCGATCTCCTCGATCTCGTCGAACAGCTCCTCGGCGGCGTAGCGGGCGAAGACGTCGGAGAGCCCGGGTTCGACGCCGACGCCGACGAGCGCGAGCCTCCCGGCCTTCTCCCAGGCCCCGGCCTGCTCGAACTGGCCGTCGCCGAGCTTGACGCCGCACTCCTCGTACGGGCGCTCCGGGTGCGGGGCGGAGAGGGACATCGCCATGTCCAGGTAGTGCGCCCCGGCGGCGAGCGCGGCCTCGAAGAGCGGCATCACGAAGCGGGGGTCGGTTGCGTTGAGCAGCACGTCGCAGCGCTCGGCGCGGAGCAGCTCGGTGACCGCGGCCCGGTCGGACGCGTCGACGCGCGCGGCGCTGAAGCGGGTGCCGTCGGCGCCGAGCGCGGCGACGGCCGCCTCGGCGCGGGTGACGTCGTAGTCGGCGACGACCATGTGGTCGAAGAACGAGCGGCGGGCGGCGATCTTGGTGATCGCGGTGCCCACACCGCCCGCTCCGACGAGGAGTACGCGCATGACAAGGGTTCCTTTCCTCGGGGAGGCCTTGGATGCGTCATGTAACGGGGGCGGGCCGATGATCGTCAACGGTGTTGGCATAAGGTGGCGGGCAGTGCGGCGGAGAGGGGACGGGCATGGCGAAGGACGTGGTCGCGGAGTCGGACCGGCGACGCAGGAAGCCCACGAAGCAGGGCGTCGTCCTCTCCCAGAATCTCATCGTTGAGACCGCTTTGCGCATGCTGCGCGAGCACGGGCGGGAGGGGATGACCGTCCGGCGTCTCGGCGTCGCGCTCGGTGCGGATCCCAGCAGCCTCTACCGCTACTTCCGCGGCACGGACGACCTGACGCTGGCCATCGCCGACGAGCTGATCGGGCGGGCGATGCGGGGCTGGGCGGCCACGGGCGACTGGCGGGCGGACCTGCGCGAGATCGGCCTGCGCATCCACACCGCCTACCTCGACCATCCGGAGGCGGCCGTCCTCACCGCGAGCCGGGTCAGCGGCCGGGCCAACGAGATCGCCAGCGACGAGCTGGTCCTCGGCATCCTGCGCGCGACGGGGCTGCCCGATGCCGACGTCGTCCGGATCTACCAGGCCTTCATCGACCAGACCCTCGCCTTCGCCGCGCTCGACGCGGCGAGCCTGGCCCTGCCCGCGACCGCCCGCGCCGCGGACGAGGAGGTCTGGGCGGCCACCTACGCCCGCCTCTCCCCCGCCACCCACCCCCACATCGCGGCCACGGCCCCCCTCCTCGTCGCCCGCATGAACCACAGCGCGTACCCCACCGCCCTGGACATGCTCCTCGACAGCGCGGAGGCGACGCTCCGGGCGCGGGCGGCGGGGGGCTGCTCGGCACGGGGCGGGACCCCGGGCAGGCCGCCGCCCTGCCCGGACGGCTCGATCCGCGCGTGGGACGGCGGGACGAGTCCGGGCGCG
>NZ_JBHWZH010000058.1:0-35472 GCF_042728285.1 Streptomyces sp. NPDC060194
CCTTCACGTGCTGCCGTCGGGCGGCTCAGGCCTTCGCACGCGCCCGGCGGTAGAGGATCCCGCCGGCGACGAGCAGGCCCGCGCTCGCCGGCAGCACGATGCCGAGGGGGGTCTCGGCGCCCGTCGCGGCCAGCTCGACCTCGGTGGGCGGGGTGACGCTCTGGGTCCGCGGCCCGGGCGCGGCCGGCTCGGCCGGCGTGCCGGGGGTCTCCGGGGTGGCCGGCGTGCCGGGGGTGCCCGGGGTGGTCGGCTCCTCGGGCGTCTCGGGGACGACGGGCTCGCCCGGCTCGCCGGGCGGCGCCTCGACCGCGCGGTTCCCGCAGTCGTTGCCGGTGGCCGGGTTGAGCAGGCCGACGACGTCGACGCTGTTCCCGCAGACGTTCACGGGGATGTCGACGGGGACCTGGACCTGGTTCCCGGAGCCGACGCCGGGCGAGTTCGTGCTCGACCCCTCGGCGGTGGCCCCGGTGCCGGAACCGCCGCCGTAGCCCTCCTCCTTCGGGGCGGAGGCGTTGGCACAGCTGTTGCCGGCGGCCGGGTTGAGGAGGCCGACGACGTTGACGGTGTTGCCGCAGAGGTTGACCGGGACGTGCACCGGGACCTGCACGTTGTTGCCGGAGAGCACTCCGGGGGACTGTGCGGTGTCCCCGGTCGCCCCCGAGTCGGCGTGGGCCTGGCCGCCGAACGCGGCCAGCATCCCGCCCGCCGCCGCCACGGTGAGCACGCCCTTCTTCGCAACCTGTCGCATGGTTCGTTTCCTGACTTCTACCTACCGGACGCGTACGCGCTTCGTTGCCCGCACGCGGAGTGCGCGCGGCTCCCGGCCCCGGAGAAGCGGGGGCGGAAGCCGGAAGGCCCCGGAGCGCATGGCGCGCACTCCGGGGCCGTTGGAACGTCAGGCCCTGACGGGCGGGCGCTCGACGTCAGTCGTTGACGCAGACGTTGCCGAAGGCCGGGTTCAGCAGGCCGATCACGGAAACGGTGTTGCCACACACGTTGACCGGGATGTGGACCGGAACCTGGACGACGTTGCCGGAGAGGACGCCCGGGGAGTGCGTGGCCGCACCCTGGGCACCGGAGTCGGCGACGGCCATGCCGGCGCCCGCGAGAACGAGACCGCCGGTGGCGGCCGCGACGGCGGCAACCTTCTTGATCATGGTATTTCCTCCTCGTTGGTATGCGGTCCCAGCCTCGGACCGCACCCCCTGTAACGAGGAGGGGTGGGCGGGGCTACGGCCACCCCGCCCTTTCACCCGTTCCGGTCGGCTCGCACAGCCGCGCGAATGCGCAGGCGGCGCGGGGTGCCTCAGCTGGCGTCGAGGAACCGGTCGAGGACCCGGACGCCGAACTTCAGGCCGTCGACCGGCACCCGCTCGTCCACCCCGTGGAACATGCCGGCGAAGTCCAGCTCGGGCGGCAGCTGGAGGGGGGCGAAGCCGAAGCAGCGGATGCCGAGGTCGGCGAAGTGCTTGGCGTCGGTGCCGCCCGAGAGCATGTACGGGATGGCGCGGGCGATCGGGTCCTCGGCGCGCAGCGCGAGCTGCATGGCCTCGACGAGCTTGCCGTCGAAGGTGGTCTCCAGGGCCTTGTCGCGGTGGGAGCGCGACGCGTCGCGCGTGACCCGGGGGCCGAGGATGCGGTCGACCTCGGCGTGGAACTCGTCCTCGTACCCGGGCAGGAAGCGGCCGTCGACGTGGGCGGAGGCCTGGCCGGGGATGACGTTGACCTTGTAGCCGGCGTCGAGCATGGTCGGGGCGGCGGAGTTCCGCAGGGTGGCGCCGATCATCTTGGCGATGCCGCCGAGCTTGGCGAGCGTCTCGTCCATGTCGTCGGCGTCCAGCTCGACGCCGAGGGCGTCGGAGAGCTCGTCGAGGAAGGACCGCACGGTCGGGGTGACCCTGACGGGCCACTGGTGGCGGCCGAGGCGGGCGACGGCCTCGCAGAGCTCGGTGATGGCGTTGTCGGTGTTGGTCATGGAGCCGTGGCCGGCGGTGCCGTCCACGGTCAGCCGCATCCAGTGCATGCCCTTCTCGGCCGTCTCGACGAGGTAGAGGCGCAGGTCGTCGTTGACGGTGAAGGAGAAGCCGCCGACCTCGCCGATGGCCTCGGTGACGCCCTCGAAGAGGTCGGGACGGGTGTCGACCAGGTGGCGGGCGCCCCAGGTGCCGCCGGCCTCCTCGTCGGCGAGGAAGGCGAGCACGATGTCGCGCGGGGGCTTGCGGCCGCTGCGCATCCGCTCGCGGATCACCGCGAGCGTCATGGCGTCCATGTCCTTCATGTCGACGGCGCCGCGCCCCCAGACGCAGCCGTCGGCGATCTCGCCGGAGAACGGGTCGTGGGTCCAGTCCGCCGCGTTGGCGGGGACGACGTCGGTGTGCCCGTGGATCAGCAGGCCCGGCCTGGAGCGGTCCTCGCCCTCGATCCGGGCGACGAGAGAGGCCCGGCCGGGGTGCGACTCGAAGATCTCGGACTCGACGCCGACCTCGGCGAGCTTCTCGGCGATGTACTCCGCGGCCTTCCGCTCGCCGGGCCCGGAGTGGTCACCGTAGTTGCTGGTGTCGATCCGGATCAGGTCCCGGCAGAGGTCGACGACCTCGTCCTCGCCGGTGACGGCCGTGGACCCGGTGGCGTGCTTCGACTCGCTCACGCTGATTCCTCCGCTGCTGCTGTCGCTGCTGGTGGTCCGCCCGAGGGGGGCGGGATCCCCATCCTCGCGCGCCCGCCCCGCGGACCCAAGGCCCACCCCGACGCGCCCCGGAGGCGAACCGAGCCCCGAAGGAACAGCCCGTGATCGAGCACCCCTGGAGGTTTGCTATTGTTTTCTCTGTCGCCACGGCCGAGAGGCCCGGCGGAAGACACCTTGTCCGGGTGGCGGAATGGCAGACGCGCTAGCTTGAGGTGCTAGTGTCCTTTATCGGACGTGGGGGTTCAAGTCCCCCCTCGGACACCACTGAAAACCCCAGTCGACCTGGGGTTTTTCTGTTTCTCCGGCACCTGCGCGCCCGGGGCAGAATGGCCGCATGCCGAAGCGCCGCGCCACCCGTGTCCCCGCCCCGCCCGCACCACCCGCCACCTGCCCGTGCGGGCTGCCCGCCGCGTACGGCGACTGCTGTGGGCGGTTCCACCGCGGGGAGGCCGCCGCACCGACCGCCGAGCTGCTGATGCGCTCGCGGTACGCCGCGTTCGCGGTCGGCGACGAGGCGTACCTGCTGCGTAGCTGGCACCCCGACACCCGCCCCGCCGAGCTGGGGCTCGATGCGGGCATGCGCTGGACGGGCCTGGAGATCCTCGCGACGGAGGCCGGGACGGCGTTCCACGCGGCGGGCCGGGTCGAGTTCCGCGCCCGGTACACGGACGGCGGCCGCCCCGGTGAGCTGCGCGAGCGCAGCCGCTTCACGCGGGTCGACGGGGCCTGGGTGTACGTCGACGGGGATGTCGAGGACTGAGCGGGTAGGCGGTCGGCAGCGTGCGCCGGTGGGGCGCCGCGGAGCCGAGGGGATCGCGGATGTCGGAGTTCGAGGGGAACGCGCCGGGGGCCGACGGCACGGCGCGGGTCGTGGTCGTCATGGGCGTGAGCGGGACGGGCAAGACCACCATCGGCCGGCTGGTCGCGGAGAAGCTCGGGGTGGAGTACGCCGACGCCGACGACTTCCACCCGCCGGCCAACATCGCCAAGATGTCCGGCGGCACCCCTTTGGACGACACCGACCGGGCGCCCTGGCTGGACGCGATCGGCCGGTGGGCGGCCGAGCGGTCGGGCCGCGGCGCGGTGGTGAGCTGCTCGGCGCTGAAGCGCGCGTACCGCGACCGGCTGCGGTCGCACGCGCCGGACATCGTCCTGCTCCACCTCACCGGTGACCGGCGACTGATCACCGAGCGGCAGGCGGAGCGCAAGGGGCACTTCATGCCGCGCTCGCTGATCGACTCCCAGTTCGCGACGCTGGAGGCGCCGGGGCCCGACGAGCGGGTGGTGACGGTGGACGTGGCCCCGGAGCCGGAGCAGGTCGCGGCGACGGCGGTCGATCTGCTCAGGGCGCCGGAGTAGTCAGCGGGGGCCGGTGTCCGAGGGGGCGTCGGCCCCGGGGCCGCTCCCCCGGTACGGCACGTCCTCCGGACGCGGGTCGGGCCGCGCCTCGTCCGCCCGCGCCTCGTCCGGCCGCCACAGCGGGTGCTCGACGGCCGCCCAGGCGGGGTCGACGCTGCCCGTGCGCATGCCGCGCCGCGCCTCGGGGTCGGCGAACGCCTTCGCGATGTGGCCGGCGACCACGATGCCGACGGCGAGCGCGAGCCAGTCGTGCACGAAGGTCGCCGCCGTCCGCCAGACCAGCGGGGTGATCCCGGTGGACCACATCATCAGGCCGGTGCCGAGGAGCACGAGGACGGCCCCGGCGATCCAGGCCGCGTACACCTTCTGCCCGGCGTTGAACTTGTCCGCCGGGCGGGAGGCGTGCCGGCGGTCGCGGCGCAGGGCCGCGCGCAGCCAGCGCCGGTCGTGGGGGCCGAAGCGGTTGAGCCGGCCGAGGTCGGCGCGCAGCGCGCGGGAGGCGAGGCCGAGCAGCAGCGGCACGGGGATCAGCAGTCCCGACCAGATGTGGACGTCGACGACCAGGCCGCGCCGGCCGACGAGTTCGGCGAGCTGGGGCACGTACAGGCAGGCCGCCGTGGCGACGCAGGTGAGGGTGAACCAGGCGGTGGCGCGGTGGACCCAGCGCTGGGCGGGGCCGAACCGGCGTACGCGCGCGGGCTGTCCGGACGGGGCGGGTTCAGACGGTGGGGGCATCGTCACGTCCGTTCGAGCGGCCGACCCAGGCGTCGACGTCGTAGCCGCGCTCCTCCCAGTAGCCCGGCCGGACGTCGCGGGTCAGGGTGATGCCGGAGAGCCACTTCGCCGACTTGTAGAAGTACATCGGGGCGACGTAGAGGCGGGCGGGGCCGCCGTGGGTGTGGCTGAGGGGTTCGTCGCGCATGCGCAGGGCGACCATGACGTCGTCGCGGCGGGCCTGGTCGAGGGTGAGGCTCTCGCTGTAGGCGCCGTCGAAGCAGGTGAAGCGGATGGCCCCGGCCTCGGGTCGGACGCCGGCCGCGTCAAGGAGCCGGGAGAGGGTGACGCCCTCGAAGGGCGTCACGGGGACCCGCCAGCCGGTGACGCACTGGACGTCGCGGACGATCCTGGTCTGCGGGAGCGCCCTCAGCTCGTCCAGGGTGTACGTGCCGGGGGTGTCGACGAGGCCGTCGACGGTGAGCCGGTAGGTCGCGTCGTTCTTCTTCGGGACGGACGGGACGACGGAGTAGTAGCGGAACCCGCCGCCGTTGGGCAGCAGTCCGGTCAGGCCCGTCGGGTCCTTGTCCGCGGCGGCGCCGAGGGCCTTCTCCGTGGCGCGCTGGAGGACGGGCGCGGCGGCGACCCCGGCGGCGCCGAGACCGAGCATGCCGAGGACGATGCGGCGACCCACCGGTTTCCCGGGTGTCGGTAGGCGTTCTGCGTTCACATGTCGATTCGACACCCGTTGCCGCCGGAAAGCCAGGCGCGATCCCTTACGGTCCTCTTACGCTCGGGCCCATGACTCGCGAACCGCTCAAGCCGTATCTGCTCGCCTTCCCGGGACCGCTGCGCGACCGGCTGGTGGAGGCCGTGCTCACCGGCCGGAAGGTGTCGACGACCGGGCTGCTCGCGGAGTTCGAGGCGGAGGACGAGGAGCTGCCGCCGGTGGGCGAGCGTTCGGCGCTGATCGACTCCGACGGGCGCGAGGTGGCGGTCGTGGAGGTGACGGAGGTGCGGGTGCTGCGGCTCGGGGAGGTGGATCTCCAGCACGCGCTGGACGAGGGCGAGGGGCACACCTCCGTCGCCGAGTGGCGGGAGGCGCACGAGCGTTTCTGGAACGGCGAGGAGATGCGGGAGGCGCTCGGCGACGAGGACTTCGCGGTGGATGACGACACGAAGGTGGTCGCGGAGCGGTTCCGGGTGGTGGAGCGGCTCGACGCAGGTGCGCGGGCCGGGGACGGGGCGTAGCCCTCGGCCGACCGGCCGCCCCGCCGGACGACGGCCGACAGCCCTCCCCGCCGGCCGATCGCCCCGCCCCCGTCGGGACCGGCCCGCTTCCGCCGGGACCGGCCCGCTTCCGTCAGCCGATCGCCTTCGCCGCCGCCCGGCCCGCCGTGCGGCCGGAGAAGAGGCAGCCGCCGAGGAAGGTGCCCTCCAGCGAGCGGTATCCGTGCACCCCTCCCCCGCCGAAGCCGGCGGCCTCGCCGGCCGCGTAGACGCCGGGCAGCGGGGTGCCCTCGGCGGTGAGCACGCGGGAGGAGAGGTCGGTCTCCAGGCCGCCGAGGGACTTGCGGGTGAGGATGTGCAGCCGGACCGCGATGAGAGGGCCGGCGGCCGGGTCGAGGATGCGGTGCGGGGCGGCGGTGCGGATCAGCTTGTCGCCGAGGTAGGCGCGCGCCCCGCGGATCGCCATGACCTGGGAGTCCTTGCTGAAGCGGTTGGTGATCTCCCGGTCGCGGGCGACGATCTCCCGGCGCAGGGCGGCCTCGTCGATCAGCGGCTCCTCGGTGAGCTTGTTCATGCCGCGGACGAGGGCGGCGAGGTCCTTCTCGACGACGAAGTCCGCGCCGTGGTCCATGAACGCCCTGACCGGGCCGGGGACGTCGGCGCGGGCGCGGGTGAGGACGTCCCGGACGGACTTGCCGGTCAGGTCGGGGTTCTGCTCGGAGCCGGAGAGCGCGAACTCCTTGCCGATGATCCGCTGGTCGAGGACGAACCAGGTGTGGTCGTACCCGGTGCGCTGGATGTGCTCCAGGGTGCCGAGGGTGTCGAAGCCGGGGAAGAGCGGGACGGGGAGCCGCTTGCCGCGGGCGTCGAACCAGAGGGAGGAGGGCCCGGGCAGGATGCGGATGCCGTGCCGCGCCCAGATCGGGTTCCAGTTCTGGATGCCCTCGGTGTAGTGCCACATCCGGTCGCGGTTGATGTGGCGGGCGCCGGCCTCCTCGGCGATGCCGAGCATCAGGCCGTCGACGTGCGCGGGGACGCCGGAGAGCATGTGCGCGGGCGGGGTGCCGAGCCGGGCGGGCCACTGGGCGCGGACGAGGTCGTGGTTGCCGCCGATGCCGCCGGAGGTCACGATCACGGCCTGGGCGCGCAGCTCGAACGCGCCGGTCGCCTCGCGGCTGCTGGCCTCGCCGCGTGCGACGGTGCTGGGTTCGAGGATCTCGCCGGTGACGGTGTCGACGGCGCCGGCCGAGCGGGCGAGGCCGGTCACCCGGTGCCGGAAGCGGAGCTTCACCAGGCCGCGGGCGACGCCCTCGCGGACCCGGCGCTCGAAGGGGGCGACCAGGCCGGGCCCGGTGCCCCAGGTGATGTGGAAGCGGGGGACGGAGTTGCCGTGCCCGGTGGCACCGTAGCCGCCGCGCTCGGCCCAGCCGACGACGGGGAAGAACCGTACGCCCTGGGCGTGCAGCCAGGCGCGCTTCTCACCGGCGGCGAAGTCGACGTACGCCTCGGCCCAGCGGCGGGGCCAGCGGTCCTCGTCCTCGCGGTCGAAGCCGGCGGTGCCGAGCCAGTCCTGGAGGGCGAGGTCGCGGTGGTCCTTGATCCGCATCCGGCGCTGCTCGGGCGAGTCGACGAAGAAGAGGCCGCCGAAGGACCAGTGGGCCTGGCCGCCGAAGGACTGCTCGGGCTCCTGGTCGAGGAGGATCACCGAGCGCCCGGCGTCGACGAGTTCGGCGGTGGCGGCGAGGCCGGCGAGGCCCGCGCCGATGACGATCGCGTCGGCGTCGTAGGTCGTCATGGCGGAGTCCTCCCGGGACGCGGACGGTACGGGTTCGATCTTCTGTACGGACGGGTAACCCGTCAACCGCCTGGAGGGGGCTGGTTGAATCGACCGCATGAGTGCGGCGGAGGAGATCCTGGACGTGGTCGACGCGCGCGACCGGGTCGTCGGGCAGGCCACCAGGGGTGAGGTGTACGCGCGCAAGCTGCGCCACCGGTGCGCGTTCGTGCTGGTCAGGGACGGACAGGACCGCATCTTCGTGCATCGCAGGACGGCGGCGAAGCTGGTGTACCCCTCGCACTACGACATGTTCGTGGGCGGGGTGCTCGGCGCCGGTGAGGGGTACGCCGAGGCGGCGCTGCGGGAGGCGGAGGAGGAGTTGGGCGTGCGCGGGCTGCCGCAACCGACGCCGCTGTTCACCTTCCTCTACGAGGGAGCCGACGGGCAGTCGTGGTGGAGCCACGTGGCCGAGGTGCGCTGCGTGCTGCCGGTGCGGCCGCAGGCGGAGGAGGTGGCCTGGCACGCGTTCCTCACCGAGGCGGAGCTCGTGGAGCGGCTGGCGGCGGACGGCCCCGGGGAGTGGCAGTGGGTTCCGGACGGCGGGGAGGCGTGGCGGCGGTTGACGGCGCACCGGGCGGGGCCGGAGTCGGGTCCGGGGGCGGGCTGAGCCGGGTGGGGGTGCGCGGCGGGCGGGCCGGTTGGCCCGCGGTTAGGGTTCCGGCGTGATCGACTTCGTGCACAGCCTGCGCCTGTGGTTCGCTCCGGAGCGGATCAAGGACGAGGGCGAGACCCCCGACTACCGCTTCTCGCTCGCCAACGAGCGGACCTTCCTGGCGTGGATCCGGACCGCGTTCGCGCTGATCGGCGGCGGGTTCGCGGTGGACCAGTTCCTGCCGGACCTGCGCTGGGCGTGGCGGGTCGGGCTCGCGCTGGCGCTGATCGTGGTCGGCGGTCTGTGCGCGCTGCGGGCGGTGCACCACTGGATCCGCTGCGAGCGGGCGATGCGGCGCGGGGAGGACCTGCCGGCGACCGGGTTCCCGGTGGTCCTGGGCCTGGTCGTGGCGGTGGTGGCGGTGGCGATGGTCGTGGTCGTCCTCGCCGGGTGGGCGGGGTGAGCGGGGGGCGCGCCCCCGGCGCCGCGGTGGTGCGCGATCCGGGGCTGCAGCCCGAGCGGACCCGGCTCGCGTGGCGGCGCACCACCCTGGCCTGCACGGTCGCGGTGGTCCTCGCGGCGAAGCAGGGGCTGATGCACGACGCGGGGGCGCTGACGGAACCGGCGGCGGCCGGCCTGAGCGTGGTGGCGTGGCTGGTGTTCCTGGCCGTCGCGCACCGCCGGATGCGGATGCTGAGCACGGCGCGCCCCCGTCCGATGGGGGCGCGGACTGCCCGGGCGGCCGCGGGGTGCGCGCTGGCGCTGGCGGTGTTCGGCGCGTTCAGCCTGCTCTGAGCGGCGCGCGCGGACGCCCCGGCCGCGTCGGGAGGGGGACGGGCCGGGGCGCTCGGGCCGGTTCAGCCGCCGACGGTGACCACGATCTTGCCGCGGGTGCGGTTCTCCTCGCCCACGCGGTGCGCCTCGGCCGTCTCCGCCAGCGGGAAGGTCCGGTCGACGTTGACGGTGAGGACGCCCAGTTCGGCGAGGTCGGTGAGCGCCGCCAGGTCGGCGGGGTCGGGGCGGACGAAGACGTAGGACCCGCCAAGCTGCAGGACCTCGGGGTCGGCGATGGACGCCAGCCGACCTCCGTCCGCGAGCAGGTCGACGGAGGCCTGGAGGGTGTCGCCGCCGACGCTGTCGAAGACGGCGTCGACGCCGCCGACCGCGAGTTCGCGCACCCGGTCCGCGAGGCCCTCGCCGTAGGTGACGGGCTCGGCGCCCAGGCCGCGGAGGTAGTCGTGGTTGCGCTCGCTCGCGGTGCCGATGACGCGGGCGCCGAAGTGGCTCGCGATCTGCACGGCCATGGAGCCGACGCCGCCCGCCGCCGCGTGGACGAGGACGGTCTCGCCGCCGCGGACCTTCAGGGCGCGGGTGAGGCCCTGGTAGGCGGTGAGGCCGGCCAGCGGGATGCCGGCAGCCTCCTCGAAGGACAGGTTGCGCGGCTTGCGGGCGAGGGTGCGGACGGGGGCGGCGACGTACTCGGCGAAGGTGCCGTCGGAGAGGAAGTCCTCGCGCACGTAGCCGATGACCTCGTCGCCCGCCTGGAACTCGGTGACGGCGGGCCCGGCCCGCTCCACGACGCCGGCGACGTCCCAGCCGGGGACGACGGGGAACACCGTCCGCAGGGCGCCGTCGAGGTAGCCGGCGCGGCACTTCCAGTCGACGGGGTTGACCGCGGCCGCTCGTACCCTGACGAGCACGGAGTCGGGTCCGACCTTGGGGTCGGGGACGTCGCCGTACTCGAGGACCTCGGGGCCGCCGTATGCGCGGTAGCTGATCGCCTTCATGCGTCCGACCCTCCGGGTTCGGCGGCCGGGACGCAAGTGGGCGGGCCGGTGGGGGCGGTCGGTGGCCCGGCGGGCAGGGGCAGTGATCCGCTTCACCTTCGGCCCGGCCCCTGGACGGCATACCGACTGGTCGGCATCATTGCCGTATGACGATCTCACCCCCGCCCGGCCTCGATCTCGACCGGCTGCGCGACCGCCTCGGATCCGGCCCGCTCACGGCGCGGCTGATCGAGGGCGGCCGCTCGAACCTCACCTACGACGTCGCCGAGGCCGACGGCGGCGGCCGGTGGGTCGTCCGGCGGCCCCCTCTCGGGCACGTGCTGGCAACCGCGCACGACATGAGGCGCGAGCACCGGGTGATCAGCGCCCTGCACGGCACGGACGTGCCGGTGCCGCGGACGGTGCTGCTGTGCGAGGACGAGGCGGTGATCGGGGCGCCGTTCTACGTCATGGAGTTCGTCGAGGGCACCCCCTACCGGACGGCGGACGAGCTGGCCGCGATCGGCCCGGAGCGGACCCGGGCGGCGTGCCTGGGCCTGGTGGACACGCTGGTCGCGCTGCACGCGGTGGACCCCGAGGCGGTGGGCCTCGGCGACTTCGGGCGGCCCGAGGGGTTCCTCGACCGGCAGTTGCGGCGCTGGGGCAAGCAGCTCGACGCCTCGCGCAACCGGGAGCTGGCCGGTATCGACGAGCTGCACGCGGCGCTCGGGCGCGCGCTGCCGGCGCCTCAGGCTCCGGCCGTGATCCACGGCGACTACCGGCTGGACAACGTGCTGATCGGGCCGGACGACCGGATCAGGGCCGTTCTGGACTGGGAGATGTCCACGCTCGGCGACCCGCTGACCGACCTCGGGCTGCTCGTCATGTACAGCCGCCGGATCGACCTGCCCGACTCGCCGATCAGCACCACGGGCGCGGCGCCCGGCCACCCGGACCCGGCGGAGCTCGTCGAGCGGTACGCGACGCTGTCCGGTCGGGACGTGGGCGCGATCGCCTGGTACACGGCGTTCGCCTGGTTCAAGCTCGCCGTGATCCTGGAGGGCATCCACTACCGCTTCACGCTCGGGCAGACCGTCGGCGCGGGCTTCGACCGCATCGGGGATCTGGTGCCGGTCTTCATCGAGCACGGCCTCACCACCCTTCAGGAGGGCTGATCAGCCATGGACTTCGCCTACGACGCCCGTACCGAGGAACTGCGCGGGAAGCTGCTCGCGTTCATGGACGAGCACGTCTACCCGGCCGAGCGGACGGCCGAGGAGCAGCGGGCGCGGCTGGACTCGCCGTGGGACACCCCGGCGGTGGTGCACGAGTTGAAGGCCGAGGCGCGGCGGCAAGGGCTCTGGAATCTGTTCTTGCCCGACGCGGAGTACGGGGCCGGGCTCACCAACCTCCAGTACGCGCCGCTCGCGGAGATCACCGGCCGCTCCCCCCAACTCGCCCCGACCGCGCTGAACTGCGCCGCGCCCGACACCGGCAACATGGAGCTGCTCGCCCAGTTCGCCACCGAGCAGCAGCGCAAGCAGTGGCTGGAGCCGCTGCTCGCGGGCGAGATCCGCTCGGCGTTCGCGATGACGGAGCCCGAGGTGGCGTCGTCGGACGCGACGAACATCGAGACGCGGATCGAGCGGGACGGTGACGAGTACGTCGTCTCGGGCCGCAAGTGGTACATCTCCGGGGCGATGAACCCCGACTGCCGGATCTTCATCGTGATGGGCAAGACCGACCCGTCCGGTGCGGACGTGCGGCGCCAGCAGTCGATGATCCTGGTGCCGCGGGACACGCCCGGGGTCGACGTGCGGCGGGCGATGACCGTCTACGGCTACGAGGACCACTACCACGGCGGGCACGCGGAGGTCGTCTTCGACCGGGTGCGGGTGCCGGCGTCGAACCTCGTCGGCGAGGAGGGCGGCGGGTTCGCGATCGCGCAGGCGCGGCTCGGGCCGGGGCGGATCCACCACTGCATGCGGCTGATCGGGATGGCCGAGCGGGCGATCGAGCTGATGTGCCGGCGGGCGGTGGCGCGGACGGCGTTCGGGAAGCCGTTGGCCGCACAGGGCGTGGTGCAGGAGTGGATCGCGGACGCGCGGGTGACGGTGGAGCAGCTGCGGCTGCTCGTCCTCAAGACGGCGTGGCTGATGGACACGGTGGGCAACCGCGGGGCGCACACCGAGATCCAGGCGATCAAGATCGCGACGCCGCGGGCGGTCGTCGACATCATCGACAGCGCGGTGCAGTTGTACGGGGCGGGAGGCGTCAGCCAGGACACGCCGCTGGCCGAGCTGTGGGCGGCGGCGCGGACGCTGCGGCTCGCGGACGGGCCGGACGAGGTCCACCAGCGGTCGCTCGCCCGGCGCGAGCTGAAGCGGTACGCGCAGTAGCGCCCGTGGGCGCTGCGGACTACGGCCGCAGCGCCCTCAGCAGCAGGTCCGCCAGGTGGTCGGCCACCTGCTGGCCCGTCAGGGAGCCGCCCGGGCGGTACCACGTCGACAGGTGGTGCACCGAGCCGAAGTGGTAGTCGACGACGAGGTCCGCGGGGGTGGCCGCGGAGAAGACACCGGTGCGCTGGCCCTCCTCGACGAGCGCGCGGAAGCGTTCGTGGTAGCGGCGGCGCTCCGCGCGGACCTGCTTCAGCTTCTCGGGGCTGAGCTGGTGCATGGAGCGGAAGAAGATCGCCGCGTCGTCGAGGTTGTCGATGGTGGTGACGACGACGTCGGCCGCCGCGGCCCGCAGGCGCTGCTCGATCGGCGCGTCGGAGTCGGCGAAGGCGTCGAGGCGGTCCTGTTGGAGCCGCAGGACGCGGGCGTAGACCTCGTGGAGGAGGTCCTCCTTCGAGCCGAAGTAGTGGTAGAGCGCGCCCTTGGTGACGCCGGCCGCCTCGACGATCTCCTGGACGGAGGTGCGGTCGTAGCCGCGTTCGGCGAAGAGCCGGGTGGCGGCGGCGAGGAGCCGCTGGGGGACGGGCGTGCCGTCCCCGTCCGTCGTTCTGGCCATGGGGGCCGTCACCCGCTTTCCGTGCGTGTCCGTGTCCGATCCCGTCGGCGGGAACGCCGTTCCCGCCCGAGGATCTTCCCATCCGCCCCTGCGCGCGGCGCGGGCAGGGACCGCGGTCAGGTGCCCGCCTGCTCCCACTTCTGCTGGAGCCGGTTCATCTGCCCGAGCCACCGGTCGGGGTCGGCCGCCCGGGCCCGGTAGTAGTCGGCGACCTCGGGGTGCGGGAGGATCAGGAAGCGGTCCTCGGCGATGCCCTCGAAGAGCGCGTCGGCGACGTCCTCGGGCTCGATCGCGGTGGGGGCGAGGACCAGCTCGCCGGCGGTGCCGGACGCGTCGAGCATCGCGGTGCGCACCCCCTGCGGGCAGATCGCGTGGACCCGCACGCCCCGGTGGCGGTAGGTGAGGGAGAGCCACTCGGCGAAGGCGAGCGCGCCGTGCTTGGTGACGCTGTAGGGCGCGGCGCCGATCATCGTGAGCAGGCCGGCGGCCGACACCGTCGAGACGAAGCGGCCGCCGCCGCGCTCCAGCCAGTGCGGGAGCAGCGCCTGCGCGGCGCGGACGTGGGCCATCACGTTGACGTCCCAGGCCAGCGCCCAGTCCGCCACCGGGTCGAGGCCGCCGGCCCCCGTCACCCCGGCGTTGGCGCACCAGGTGTCGATGGTGCCGCCGAGCGCGGCGCGGGCCTCCTCGACGATCGCGGAGGCGTCGCCGGGCACGGCGGTGCCGCCGATCTCGGCGGCGACGGCGGCGGCGCGGTCGGCGTCGAGGTCGTTGACGACGACCCGCGCGCCCTCGGCCGCGAAGCGGCGGGCGAGCGCGGCCCCGATGCCTCCGCCCGCGCCGGTGACGACCACGTGGCCGCCCCGGACAGGCGCCGCGGCGGCCGGCGGGGTCTCGGGGCGCGCGGACGCGTCGGGCTGCACCATCGGAACTCCCTCGTCTCGACCACCTGTCCGGGCAGACTAACCGGTCGGTATGGAGGAGTGGAAGAGCCGGGCCCGGCGGGGCCCGCGAGGAGACTTCCGTACGGGAACGGGGGTAGCCGTACCTCGCCGGATCGGGTCCCGGCCGGGGCCCGCGCGAGGGGGAGGACGCATGATGGCGGCGGAGTCGGGTGGCGCACCGCGCTGGGAGCTCACGTTCGACGTCCACGGGGCACCGGACGCCGACGGGCTCGCACGCCTGACCGCACAGGCGGCGGGCGGGGTCACGGACCTGGTCGTGTTCGCGCACGCGTGGAACACCGACGAGGCGCTCGCGCGGGCGCTCGACGCGCGCTTCTTCGACCTCTTCGCCGAGCGGACGCCGGGCCTGGGCTTCGTAGGGGTGCGCTGGCCGTCGATGCGGTTCGCGGACGAACCCCTGCCGGGGACGGACGCGGCCGGCGGCGGCCCGGCCCTCGACGAGGCGAGCGCGCGGGCGCTGCACGCGTGCTTCCCCGACGATCCCGAGCCGGTGGCGGAGCTGATCCGACTCCTCGCCGAACAGCCGCCCGTGCAGGGTGAGTTCGACGCCTTCGGGGTCGCGGTGCGCAAGCTCGCCGACCTGCCGCTGGAGAGCGATCACGCGGTGCTCGCCGCCGACACCCAGGACGAGCTGGTCCCGCAGAGCGACCCCGCCATGCTCTTCGACGACACGGCGGCGGTCTGCCGCGGCTTCCTGGAGGCGCTGGAGGAGACCGGCGCGTGCGAGCCGTCCCGGCCGGGCCTCGGGTCGGGAGCGGACGACGAGGACCTGTCCGGCCTGTGGCACGGGGCGCGGGAGCTGCTGCGGCAGGCGGTCGCCTACGCGGTGAAGCGGCGGGCGGGGGTGGTGGGCCAGCAGGGGCTGGGGCCCGCACTGGCCGCCCTCGCCCAGGCGTCACCGGGGACCCGCGTCCACCTGGTCGGCCACGGCATCGGGGCGCGGCTCGCCGGCTTCGCCCTGCGCGGGCTGCCCGACGAGGTCGACACCGTCGCCTCGGTCACCCTGCTCCAGGGCGTGCTCTCGCACTTCGCGTTCTCCTCGAACCTGCCGCACGACTCCCGCGGCAAGGGGATGCTGCACCAGCAGTACATGAAGGTGCGCGGCCCGGTGGTGTGCTGCTACTCCGCGCACGACACCTCGCTGGAGGTCTTCTACCCGCTGGCCTCGCGGATGTCCGGCGAGTGGGACGGGCTGCTCGGCGTCGCCCACAAATGGGGCGCGCTCGGCTTCGACGGCATCCACGGCGTCGAGGGGACGGTCCGCTGCACCCTGCCGGAGGCCCTCCAGGGGAAGATGCCGAGTCACGGGTGCGTGAACGTGGACGTGGCAGAGGTGGTGCGGGACGGCGGCCCGCCGATGGGCGCGCACCACGACGTGTTCCACCCGGAACTGGCGCGGCTGGTGCTCCGGGCGGCGGGCCTGCCGGAGGCGTGACCGGGCCGGGCGCGCCGGTGGGCGCGCCCGGCCGGTGGGCCGTCAGCGCCGCGAGGGGAACTCCGCGACGAGCTGGTACGTCGGCCGGTTCTGCCACTGGATCGGGCCGTGGGTGATGCCGCCGAGCGCCCGGTGGATGATCGCGTCCGCGCACCACTGGTCGCCCGCAGCGCAGTTCGCGTCGCCGGGGTAGACCTCGGAGGCCGGTTTCGCGGCGGCCTGCGCGAGGGCGCCGACCAGGGCCGCACGGCAGGCGGACAGCTCGCCGCCGCCGCAGAAGGCCCGGCCGAGGCCGCCGCGGACCGGGTCGCCGAGGACCGTCCGCAGGTCCTTGTCGACATAGCTCCACCAGCCGTACTGGAACGCGGAGCCCGCGTGCCCGCCGGTGGGGCCCTGACTGGCCGACGGCGGTTCGTCGACGGCGAGGCGGCCGGTCAGGGCGGTCCACAGGTCCGCCCCGAGGCCGGGCTGGAACTCCGCCTTCACCAGGAGCGGCCACCAGGCGTCCATGAGCCGGATCGCGTCGGCGTGGGCGTAGGTCCTGGAGCCGGGGGCGGTCCGGTTGCGGGGGGCGCCCGCCGCGAGCCAGTCCGCCAACTGGTCGATCGCCCGGCCGAGTTCCGGTGTCTCGGCGGGTGCGGACCGCAGCACCCGCAGCAGCTCGGGGAGCACCTGCTCGCCGCGCAGGTCGGTGACGGCCGCGGAGGCCATGGCGCGGGTGAGGGAGGCGCGGGTGACGCCGCCCTGCTCCACGAGCCGCCGCACCCGGTCGTCGAGGAGGTCGCCGCGGTGGACGGAGCCGTTGCCGAAGCCGGCCGAGTCGTAGCGTGCGGCCTGCTTGTTGTTCCAGGAGACGTAGTAGTCCTGGTTGACGGACTGCGGGTGCTCCGCGGGCGGGGTGAGGGCGGCGGTGTTCGCCGTCGGGTCGAAGTCCCGCCATTCGTAAGCCGGTTGCGCGAGGACCGGGAAGGTGGCGTCGACCCCCTCGGCGCGGACCGGGTTGTCGCCGCTGTTGTAGTAGGCGATGTCACGGGAGTCGGCGTAGAACCAGTTGAAGGCGTACCCGATGCGCTGGGCGGCCTGCCGGAACGTGGCGGCGTCCTTGACGAAGGTCGGGTCGTTGAGCATCTGGAAGCCGACGATGGAGTCGGCCTCGTGCCGGTAGGTGGAGCGCAGCGAGGTGTACGCGAACGGCTTGCCGTCGATCCTCGCGCGATGGGTGACGATGCCGTACTTCGTGCGCCAGACCTGGAGCCGGTAGGAGCCGGCGGCCGTGGAGTCGGCGAGGGTGGGCTTCCAGGCGTTGCGCTTCTCCAGCTTCTCCATCGGGGTGCAGACGCCCCGGTAGAGGTAGTGGTGGTCGTCCTGGCAGAGCTCGACGGCGTAGGTGTCGGTGATGTCCTGCCCGGCGGAGGTGGCCGACCAGGCGTAGTCCTGGCCGCGGCCGAGCTGGATGTACATGCCGATGCCGGCGAAGGAGACGCCGCGGGCGCTGATGCCGGGGCCCTGGAGCTCCTGCAGCATCAGCAGCTGCGGGGCGAAGTAGCCGGTCTGCGGGCCGAAGACGGCGACGGGGTTGCCGCTCGCGGTGTGCCTGCCGGCGACGAGGAGCGCGTTCGACATGCCCTTCTTCGCGCCGAAGAGGTCCGCGGGCAGGACGCCGTCGTCGTGGATCCCCTGGAGCGGGCGGAGCCTCTTCGGGGCGGCGACCGGGGCCTTGGCGCCGGTGACGGCGGAGCCGGTGCGGTCGAGGACCAGCGGCTCGGGGACGACGGTGCCGGGGTCGGGCATGGCGGCGCCGCGCGGGTTCGCGGGCTTCACGGCGTACGGGAAGGCCGTGCCGTCGTGCACGGTCAGGACGGCCTCGGGGTCGTCACGCTCGCGGAACCCCTCCCAGACCTCGGTGCCCTTCTCGACCCCGTACCTCTCCTGGGCCCGCATCAGGGACAGCGCGTTCTGGACCTCGCCGCCGCCCCCGCCGCCGAAGAGGCCGCCGACCACGGAGGCGAGCGCGATCATGTCGGTGAGCCTGAACGGCTTGATCTCACCGGCGTTGGTGAGGGCGTCGACCTTGCCGGTGAGGACGTACTCGCCGGGGAAGACCCGCCATGCCTTGGCGTGCGTCCGCCAGGCGTTGAGGCCGTCGATGTACGCCTGGGCGTCGGCCAGCGCCTGCCGTCCGCGCTCCCCGTTCGTCGCCGCGATCCGGTCGACCTGGGCCTGGAGATCGGCCTCGGTGTAGGGGGCCTGGGGCCAGAACTGCTGTTCCAGGCCCTGGTTGGCGAGCGCCCCGCCGGCGAACGAGGTGAGCTCCCCGCGGCCGATGTGGCGGAACAGGTCGATCAGCCACAGCCGGTCCTGCCCGGCCGCCCAGCCTGCGCCGAAGCCGGTCCCGTAGCGGGTGGTCCCCTTGATGTGCGGGACGCCGAACTTCTTGTCCCGGGTGATCGTCACGTCCGGGCGGGGGCGGCTGACGGAGGCGGTCTGACCGGCGGGCACCCCGAAAGACGCGTCTGCGAAGAAATCGCCCAGTGTGGTGTCGGTGAGGGCGGGGTAGCCGGATGCCAGAGCGTCGTACGGGCCCAACTGATCGTCGCTGTGGACCGGTTTCGTACCCAGGAGCCGGTGGGCGAGGATCTCGGCCAGGGTCGCGCTGCCGTTCGTGCCCGGCGGCAGGATGTCGGCGCACTGCCGGCCGCAGTGGTCGGGGACGGCGGGCGCCGCGGCGGCCCGGGCAGCCGGGGCCGCGGTGGCGACCGGTGGCGGCGCGACCAGGCCGGCGGTCAGGGCGAGGGCGGCGGTGGCGGTGAGCACGAGGGAAGTGACTCTTGACCTGCTGGAGACGGGATGTGGGGTGCGGCGTCGCATTCCTGCTCCTCCCGAAGACGGTGAGCCGGAGGTTACCGCCGGTACGACCAGGACAGAAGGGTGGGCGTGCGTCACTTTTCGGCTCATGGGCGCCCGCCGGGCGACGGACCGGGGACCCGCAGGGGTTCCCGGTCGGGGTCGGTCGGTGGACGGATGGAGCCGAATCGGGGGCTGATACGTCCATTCGTCGACGCCGAAGTACCAAGCGACGGAGGTGGCAGGGCGATGGCCGGATTCCGGAGTCTCGCGAGACAGGTGCGGGACCCTCACAACGACCTGGCGCTGCGGCGGTACTCGCTGCGCAAGTGCCTGGAGAAGTTCGCCCCTTACGGGCATCGGGCGACCTGGGACCACCTGTGCTCCCGGGCCGGGTTCGGTCCTGAGGACCGGTCCCCCGATCCGGCGCGGCTGGTGGCCGCCCTGGAGGAGCTGGAGGAGGCCAGGGCGGTCTGGCTGCGGTACGAGGTGGAGTTCGCGGCCCGCCGCAAGCGGGAGAAGCACGACGGCCTGCGCCGTCCGCCCGCGTTCGACGACTGGCACCGGCTGACCTGGGGCGGGTTCGGCATCCTCGCCTGCGAGGACCCCGAGGTGCACCCCGGGGCGCCGCTGGCCGTGGTGCTGCGGAGGCTGATCTCCGCGCTGGAGGCGGAGCCCGGCGAGGAGTGCCCGGTGTGCCGGGGCGGCCACATCGTCTGGGACGGCGAGCTGGGGCAGGACCCCTGGGAGGGACCCGTCTGCGTCGACTGCGGGATCGTCGTCCCGCAGCCCGTCCTCACCGCCGAGGCGCTGGCCGAGTCCCGCCGCCCGCGCGCCCTCGCGGTGCTGGGCTGAGACGGGGGGTGCGGCCGGCGGGCCGCACCCCCACCGGTGTCACAGCCGGGAGCCGGTGCGCCGCTCGCCGAAGACGTCGCCCGGGTTGGACAGGACACAGGTCTCCAGGGAGAGGCAGCCGCAGCCGATGCAGTCGGTGAGGTGGTCCCGGAGCCGGCCGAGCTGCCGGATCCGGTCGTCGAGGACGGAGCGCCAGCTCTCGGAGAGCCGGGCCCAGTCCTCGCGGGTGGGGGTGCGGGAGTCGGGGAGCTCGGCGAGGGCCTCGCGGATGGTGGCGAGCGGGATGCCGACCCGCTGGGCGGCGCGGATGAACGCGACCCGGCGCAGGGTGTCGCGGTGGTAGCGGCGCTGGTTGCCGCTGGTGCGGGTGCTGGTGATGAGCCCCTTGGACTCGTAGAAGTGCAGGGCGGAGACGGCCGTGCCGCTGCGGGCGGAGACCTGGCCGACGCTGAGTTCGTGGAGCTCTGAGGGAATCTGCGGCACGGAGGGAACCCTACGGCCTCTCGTTGACAGCGACCGGGACGCCCCAGCATGCTGAGCAAGCGCTTAGACATCTGGCACCGAGGAAGGACCGGGACATGGCCGAGCCGAGGATTTTCACGTCCGTCGAGGAACTGCGCGCCGCCGTCGGCGAGGAGTTGGGGCACAGCGACTGGGTGGAGATCGACCAGAAGCGGATCGACCTGTTCGCGGAGGCCACCGGCGACCACCAGTGGATCCACGTCGACCCGGAGAAGGCGGCGCAGGGCCCGTTCGGGACGACCATCGCGCACGGCTACCTGACGCTCTCGCTGCTGCCGTTCCTCACGCCGCAGATCGTGATCGTCGACAACATCAGGATGGCCGTGAACTACGGCACGAACAAGGTCCGCTTCCCCTCCCCCGTGCCGGTCGGCTCGCGGCTGCGGGCCTCGGCCCGGTTCGCGGACGTCACCGAGGCCGGGGGCGGCGTGCAGGTGGCGACGGTGGTGACGATCGAGCGCGAGGGCGGCGACAAGCCGGTCTGCGTCGCCGAGGCCGTGGCCCGCTACTACTTCTGATCCGCCGGGGCCGCAGCGCCGGGGACCGGCCGCGCCCCGACCATCCGCAGCACGAGGTCGGCGTAGGACGCGCCGACCTCGTCGGGCGTCCGCCGGCCGTCGAGGCTGAACCAGCGGGCGACGTCGATGCAGAGCGAGAGCACCGCGAGGGTGGTGCCGGCCACGTCGGCGACGTCGAACTCGCCGGTGCGGACGCCGTCCTCGACGATCCCGCGGACGGCCGCGTCGCTGCGCCGCCGCAGCTCGACGATCTCGACCCGGTGCTCGTCGCTCAGCGCGTCCAGCTCGTACTGGACCACGCGGGCGGTGGTGTGCCGGACGGCGTGCCAGCGGACGAAGGACCGGACGGCGTCGGCGAGCCGCTCGGTGGGGGTCGTGTCGGCCCCGGCCGCGGTCTCCAGGATCTCCAGGGCGCGGTCGTGGCCGATCCGGCTGATCCGGTGGAGCAGCTCTTCCTTGGTCCGGTAGTGGATGTAGAGCGCAGCCGGGCTCATGTTGGCCCGGCCGGCGATGTCGCGGGTGGTGGTGGCGTGGTAGCCGCGCTCGGCGAAGGCCTCGACGGCGGCGACGAGCAGCCGGCGGGCGGCCTCGGGGGTGACCTCGGCCCAGGGCTTGTCCTCGGGCCGCCCCGCGCCGCCCGTCTCCTCGACCGTGCTCATCTCTCGCCCCTCACTCCGATCACCAGGAGGGACACCATACCGCGAGACTGAGCAAGCGCTTAGGTCTGCTCGCGGACGGGGATCAGAGCTTGGTGAGCAGGTCGTGCTCGGAGAGGTACTTCTCCAGGCGGGCCTGGTCGACCCGGTTGACCAGCTGGTCGGCCTCCTGCCGGTCGCGGACGACCTTGGCGAGGGTGAAGGCCGAGGTGGTGAGGTAGAGCACGCCGATACCGAGGAAGGCGCGGACCCAGGGGTCGGCGTCCAGGTAGGCGATGCCGAGGCCGACCGCGCCGAGCGCGACGGCGAACGAGAGCACGGCCTGCATGTGGAAGGCCGCGGTGGACGACTGCTTGACCGGTGTGTCACTCATGCCCGCCAGCATCGGCCGGTCCGGGCCGCGGGCCCATCCGCTCGTGTACTCAGTGACGTACTCATCCCGCCCGGGGCGGGCTCAGAAGGCCGAGACCCCCGTCAGCGCCCGGCCGATGATGAGCTTCTGGATCTGGCTGGTGCCCTCGTAGAGGGTCATCACGCGGGCGTCGCGGAGCAGCTTGCCCACCGGGTACTCGTCGATGTAGCCGTAGCCGCCGAAGACCTGGAGCGCGTTGTTCGCGGCACGGACCGCGGCCTCGGAGGCGAAGAGCTTGGCCTGGGAGGCGGCGGTGGCGAACTCCCGCCCGCGGTCGATCAGGTCGGCGACCCGCCAGGTGAGCAGCCGGGCGGCCTCGACGTCGACGGAGACGTCCGAGATCAACTCCTGGACCAGCTGGTAGGAGGCGATGGGCTTGCCGAACTGCTCGCGCTCGCCCGCGTATCCGACGGCCGCGTCGAGGGCGGCCTGCGCGATGCCGACGCAGCCGGCCGCGACCGACATCCGGCCCTTGGCGAGCGCGGACATCGCGATCGAGAAGCCCTTGCCCTCGGGCCCGAGCAGGGCCGCGGCGGGGACGCGGACGTCCTCCAGGTGCAGCTCGGCGGTGGCCTGGCCGCGCAGGCCGAGCTTGCCGTGGACGGTTCGGCGGGTGAGGCCGGGGGTGTCGGTCGGCACCAGGAAGGCGGAGATCCCGCGGTGGCCGGGGGTGTCGTCGCCGCGGGCGAAGACGAGGGCGACGTCGGCCCAGGTGCCGTTGGTGATGAACATCTTCGAGCCGGTCAGCCGGTAGTCGTCCCCGTCGCGGACGGCCCGCGTCGTCAGGTTGCCGGCGTCGGAGCCGGTGCCGGGCTCGGTGAGGGCGAAGCAGCCGAGGAGTTCACCGGAGGTGAGCCCGGGCAGCCAGGCCCGCTTCTGCTCCTCGTCCGCCCAGTGGGCGATCGTCTTGGCGACCAGGCCGAGCGAGACCGAGACGATGCCGCGCACGGAGGAGTCCGCGCGGCCGAGTTCCTCGGTGACCAGGCAGTACGCGAGGTGGTCGCCGCCGGAGCCGCCGTAGGACTCGTCGACGGTGAGGCCGAGGAAGCCGAGTGCGCCGAGTTTGCGGACGATCCCCCGGTCGACGCTCTCAACGCGGTCCCATTCCGCGACGTACGGGGCGACCTCCTTGGCCGTGAAGTCGCGGGCGAGGCGGCGGACCGCCGTCTGCTCCTCGGTCAGCTCCAGATCCACCGGGCACCCCTGCCGTCTCTCGCGTGCACCTTTAATTAGCACTGCTAGTTTACCGGTCTCCGGCCTACTATGAGCCGCATGGCCCGACCACGCAAGCCCCTGCTGAGCAGGGAGCGCATCATCGAAGCCGCGAGCGCCCTGGTGGACGCAGAGGGGCTCGACGCGGTCTCCACCCGGCGGCTCGCGGCCGAGCTGGGCGTGAGCGGGCCCTCGCTCTACAACCACTTCCGGACCAAGGACCAGATCCTGGAGGCGGTGGCGGACGCGGTCAGCGCCCGGGTCGACCTGTCGATGTTCGAGGACGGCCGCGACTGGCGCACGGCGCTGCACGACTGGGCGGTCTCCTACCGGGCGGCCCTCTCCGCGCACCCGAACATCGTCCCCGTGCTCGTGCGCGGGCCGGGCCGGCGGCCTGCCGGGCTGCGGCTGGCGGACGCGATGTTCGGCGCGATGGTGGACGCGGGCTGGCCGCCGGCCCAGGCCACGTACATCGGCGCGCTGATGCGCTACTTCATCACCGGCTCGGCGCTCGCCTCCTTCGCCCGCGGGTTCGTCGACGAGAAGGCCGCGTACGACCCGGCCGACTACCCGCACCTGGGCCAGGCGCACCTGCTGGCCGAGCGCGGCGAGAAGATCGACGAGCGGGCCTTCGAGACGGGTCTGACGGCGCTGCTCGACGGACTCGGCACGCTCTACGCGAACGTCGGGCCAACGGCGCGCGGGTAGCGGTCCTCCGCCCCGCCGGGCCGGCCGCGGGCGCGATATCGGGGTGAACTCCGGCGGCACCGGGGGTTAGGTTGCGCCCATGGCGACTTCCCGGGGCCGTGCGTTCGCCGCGGCCGGCACGACCGTCCTGCTGTGGGCCTCGGCCTTCGTCTCGATCCGCAGCGCGGGGGACGCGTACTCGCCCGGCGCGCTCGCGCTCGGGCGGATGCTGTCGGGGGCGCTGGTGCTCGGCCTGGTCCTGCTCGTGCGCAGGGAGGGTCCGCCGCCGCGGGCCGCGTGGCCGGGGATCGCGGTGTCGGGGGTGCTCTGGTTCGGCGTCTACATGGTCGTCCTCAACTGGGGCGAGCAGCTGGTCGACGCGGGGACGGCGGCGCTCCTCGTGAACGTCGGCCCGCTGCTCATGGCCCTGCTGGCCTGGTGGCTGCTCGACGAGGGGCTGCCGCAGCGGCTGGTGGCGGGCATGGCGGTGAGCTTCGCCGGCGCGGTGGTCGTCGGCCTGTCCATGTCCGGCGGGGACGGCTCCTCGCTGCTCGGCGTGGCGCTCTGCCTCCTCG
Source organism: Streptomyces sp. NPDC060194 (assembly GCF_042728285.1). Lineage (NCBI taxonomy): Bacteria > Bacillati > Actinomycetota > Actinomycetes > Kitasatosporales > Streptomycetaceae > Streptomyces > Streptomyces sp. NPDC060194. Next base: position 23,878 of record NZ_JBHWZH010000058.1, read on the forward strand.
CGGCGGTCACCTACGCGGCCGGGGTGGTCGCCCAGAAGCCGGCGCTGCGGCACTCCTCCGCGCTCCAGGCGACGACGTTCGGCTGCGCGATCGGGGCGGCGGCCTGCCTGCCGTTCAGCGGGGTCCTGGTGTCCGAGCTGGCCGACGCGCCGCTGTCCGCCACGCTCAACATGGTCTACCTGGGCGTCTTCCCGACCGCCCTGGCCTTCACCACCTGGGCGTACGCGCTCGCCCGGACGACCGCCGGGCGGATGGGGGCGACGACGTACGCCGTGCCCGCGATCGTCGTGCTGATGTCGTGGGCGTTCCTGGACGAGGTGCCCGGCGCGCTCACGTTGGCGGGCGGAGCGCTGTGCCTGGCCGGGGTGGCGGTCTCCCGCTCGGGGGGCCGGCCCCGGGGCGGGCCGCCCGTCGCCGGACGGCCCGCGGACGAAGGGGCCCCGACCCGGGGGCGCGCCTCCTAGAAGACCACCAGCGAACGGCCGCCCTTGCCCGCGACCATGTTCTCGAAGGCGGCGGGGACGCCGTCGAGGGTGATGCGGTCGGTCACCAGCGCGCCGAGGTCGAAGCGGCCCGCGCGGACGTGCTCGGCGATGACCGGCAGGTCCGCGGCCGGATCGGAGTCGCCGTAGACGCAGCCGCTCAACGACCGCCCCCAGTGGAAGAGCTCCAGCGCGTTGAAGGTGACCTGCTGGTCCTTGCCGCCGATACCGACGACGGTGGTGCGGCCGCCGCGCCGGGTGGCGTCCCAGGCGGCGCGGATGGTCGCCGCCCGGCCGACGCACTCGACGGCCGCGTCGACGCCCTGCCGGCCGGTGAGGGCGCGGATCTCCTTGGCGGTGGCGGGCCCGGCGAGCAGGAAGTCGGTGGCCCCGGCCGCCCGGGCGAGGCCCTCCTTCTCCGGCGACACGTCCACGGCGACCACCTGGGCCGCGCCCGCGATCCGGGCGGCCTGGAGGGCTGCCAGGCCCACCCCGCCGACGCCGAACACGGCGACCGTCTCGCCGGTGCGGACGCGGGCGGAGTTGTGGACCGCTCCCCAGCCGGTGAGGACCGCGCAGCCGAGCAGGGCCGCCCGGTCCAGCGGGATGCCCGCCGGGACGGGCAGCACGCAGGCGGCGGGGACGACGGTCTCCTCGGCGAACGCGGCGACGTTGAGGCCGGGGTGCAGCACGGTGCCGTCGGGGGTGCGGGCGTAGGGGTCGGCGGCGCCCAGCAGGGCCTTGGCGCAGAGCCAGACCTCGCCGAGCGCGCAGGCGTGGCACCTTCCGCAGGAGGGGGCCCAGTTGAGGACGACCTCGTCGCCGACGGCGACGTCGGAGACCCCCTCGCCGACGGCGACGACCGTGCCCGCGCCCTCGTGGCCGAGGACGGCGGGCAGCGGCACGCTCATGGTGCCGTCGGTCAGGGACAGGTCGGAGTGGCAGACCCCGGCGGCGGCGAGCCGGACCCGCACCCGGCCGGGGCCGGTGTCGGGCAGCTCGATGTCGCCGACCTCGATCGGCGAGCCGACGGCGGTGGCATGGACGGCGCGAACGGTGGCGGTCACGGTGTCACGGGCTCCTCTGCTCAGTACTGGAGGGACTTGGCCTCGAGGAACTCGCCCAGGCCGTGCACGCCGAGCTCGCGGCCGACCCCGGACTTCTTGTACCCGCCGAAGGGCGCCAGCGGGTTGAAGGTGCCGCCGTTGATGTCGACCATCCCGGTGCGCATCCGGCGTGCGAAGGCGGTGGCCTCCGCCTCCTCGCCCCAGACCGCGCCGGAGAGCCCGTAGGCCGTGCCGTTGGCGATCGCGAGGGCCTCGTCCTCGTCGGCGTAGCGGATCATGGCGAGGACCGGGCCGAAGATCTCCTCCTGCTCGATCGTCATACCGGGCGCGACGTCCGCGAAGAGCGTCGGCCGGACGTAGTAGCCGCGCTCCAGCGGGGCGTCGGGGCCGCCGGCGACGAGCCGGGCGCCCTCCTCGACGCCCTTCTCGATGTAGCCGCGCACCCGGTCCCGCTGCCTGGCGCTGACCAGCGGGCCGATCCGCTCGCCGGGGACGTACTTGGCGATCGCCGCCTCCGCGAGGGCCACCGCCTCGTCGTACCGGTCGGTGTGGACGAGCATCCGGGTCCAGGCGGTGCACGTCTGGCCGGAGTTGCCCATCACGTTCGCCACGCCGATGTTGACGGCCTTGGCGAGGTCGGCGCTCGGCAGGACGACGTTGGCGGACTTGCCGCCGAGCTCCAGGGAGACCCGCTTGACGGCCGCACCGGCGAGCGCGCCGATCTCGGAGCCGACCGCGGTGGAGCCGGTGAAGGACACCATGTCGACGCCGTCGTGCTCCGCGATCGCCCGGCCGACGACCGGGCCGTGCCCCGTCACCAGGTTGAACACCCCGGCGGGCAGCCCGGCCTCGTCGACGCACTCGGCGAAGAGCTGCGCGACCAGCGGGGTGTCCTCGGCGGGCTTGAGAACGACGGTGCAGCCCGCCGCGAGCGCGGGCGCCACCTTGGCCACGACCTGGTGCAGGGGGTAGTTCCAGGGCGTGATCGCGCCGACCACCCCGACCGGTTCAAGGTGCACGACCGAGTTGGCGATCCGCTGCTCGAAGTCGTGGCTCGCGGCCAGTTCCGCGAACGAACCGGCGACGATCGCCGGCAGGCCCGCGTGCACGGCCTGGGCGAACGCCGGCGGCGCGCCGAGTTCGGCGGTGACGGTCTCGGCGATCTCGTCCTTGCGGGCGACGAGCCGGTCCCGCAGCGCGGTGAGCTTCGCGGCCCGGTCGGCGGGGGCGGTGGCCGCCCAGTCGTCGAAGGCCGCGCGGGCCGCTCGGACGGCCGCGTCCACGTCCTCGGCGGTCCCGGCCGGGACCTGCCCGATCGGCTCCTCGGTGGCGGGGTTCAGGACCTCGATCACGTCCGTCCCGGCGGCGGGCCGCCAGGACCCGCCGATGTACATCCCGTCGTGGGCCTTCATGGAGGCTTCCTTCCGCTCACGGTCGTCGTGGTCGCGGCCTCCAAACTAGCGCCGTTAGTTTTAGGATGCCAGGAAGACAGGGGGAACGGCTCGGATCGCCCCGAAGAGCACGCCGGCGAGCAGGACCGCCGGGGAGAAGCAGGCGGGCAGGCCGTCGTCGATCGTGACGCCGCAGCGGACGGTCGCGGACATCGGCATCGCGGCGGTCGGCGCGAGCGGTATGCGCGAAACCGCAGGTGGTGCCGGATCGGCCTGGTGTCGCTCTTGCGCCGGGCGGACCTGATTCCTACTGTTCGGCACAGGAATCGCCACGGGGCCGCCGGCCCACGGCGGGGAACCGGGAGCGCGCGATGGGCACCACCGCACAGCAGACGGCCGACGGGCTCGGCTACCTGACCGGCTTCGGCAACGAGCACGCCAGCGAGGCCGTCCCGGGCGCGCTGCCGCACGGGCGGAACTCCCCGCAGCGCGCGCCCCTCGGCCTCTACGCCGAGCAGCTGAGCGGCTCGGCGTTCACCGAACCCCGCGCCCACAACCTCCGCTCCTGGCTCTACCGCATCCGCCCCTCCGCCGCGCACCCCGCCTTCCACCGGATCGGCAACGGCGAGCTGTCCGGCGCCCCGTTCGCCTCCGCCGCACCCGACCCGAACCGGCTGCGCTGGGACCCGCTCCCCTCCCCCGCGCCCGGCACCGACTTCCTGGCCGGCCTGTGGACCCTAGGGGGCAACGGCGACGCCTCTCAGCGGACCGGCATGGCGATCCACCTCTATGCGGCCGACTCCTCCATGGGGAACCGGGTGTTCAGCGACGCCGACGGCGAGCTGCTCATCGTCCCCGAGCGCGGCGGACTGCTCCTGCGCACCGAGTTCGGCCTCCTGGCCGCCCGCCCCGGCGAGATCGCGCTGATCCCGCGCGGCGTCCGCTTCCGGGTGGAACTCCTCGACGCCGAGGCCCGCGGCTACGTCTGCGAGAACTACGGCCGCCCCTTCCAGCTCCCCGACCTCGGCCCGATCGGCGCCAACGGCCTCGCCAACGCCCGCGACTTCCGCGCCCCGGTGGCCGCCTACGAGGACGTCGAGGGCCCGGTCGAGGTCGTCAGCAAGTACTGCGGCAACCTCTGGGCGGCCACCTACGACCACTCGCCGCTCGACGTCGTCGCCTGGCACGGCAACTACCTGCCGTACGTCTACGACCTGCGCCGTTTCAACGCGATCGGGTCGATCAGCTACGACCACCCCGACCCGTCGGTCTTCACGGTGCTGACGTCCCCGTCCGACACCCCGGGCCTGGCCGGCGTCGACTTCGTGGCCTTCGTGCCGCGCTGGCTGGTCGGTGAGGACACCTTCCGGCCGCCGTACTTCCACCGGAACGTGATGAGCGAGTACATGGGCCTGATCGAGGGTGCGTACGACGCGAAGGCCGCGGGGAAGGGCGGTTTCGTGCCGGGCGGCGGGTCGCTGCACAGCATGATGTCCGCGCACGGCCCGGACCGGACGACGTTCGACCGGGCGAGCGCGGCCGACCTCGTGCCGCAGAAGGTGGACGACGGCCTGGCGTTCATGTTCGAGACCCGCTGGCCGGTGACCCTCACCGCCCGGGCCGCGGAAGCCGACCATCTCCAGTCGGGCTACGACGACGTGTGGCAAGGTCTTGAGCGCCACTTCCGGTCATGACTCGGAGAAACGATGACCGCCTTCGCGCCCGACTCGATCACGCTCAATCGCAAGCTGCCGCTCTGGTACCAGGTGTCGCAGTCGCTGCGCGCCTCGATCCTCGGGCGCACCCCGGAGGCCCCGCTGCGGCTGCCGACCGAGGACCAGCTCGCGGGGCACTACGGCGTCAGCGTCCTGACGATGCGCCAGGCGCTGAAGGAGCTGGAGACGGAGGGGCTGATCAGCCGGCACCGGCGGCGGGGCACCTTCATCGAGCCGGACGCCCGGCGCGGCAGCCCGGTGCGGCTGCTCGGCTCGGTGGACGCGATCGTCGCCCAGCAGTCGGGCATGACGACGGAGCTGCTCTCCCACGGCCCCGCCCCCGTCCCCGCCGAGCTGCGCGCGGAGTTCCCCGGCTTCACGGAGGTGGCCGCGTACCACCGGCTGCGCAGCGACGAGCAGACCGGTGAGCCGACGAACCACGCCCGCAACTACGTCCGCCCCGAGCTGGCCGCCCGGATCGACCCCGCGGACCTCGGCCGGTGGCCCATGACGAAGGTGCTGCGGGACGCGGTCGGGGTGCGGATCAGCCGGATCACCGACACCGTCGAGGCGCGCCTCGCCGACCCCGAGACGGCCCGGCTGCTCCAGGTCCCGCTGCTCAGCCCGATCCTGCACTACACCGGGGTCACCTACGACGAGGGGGGCCGGGCGCTCGACGTGGCCCTGATCCACTACCGGGGGGATCGTTTCTCCTTCACGGTGACCCTCGACGCGCACTGAACGCCGCTGCCTACGATGGCCCGGTGACGGACGAAGCGACCCCGCTGCTCGACGACCTGATGCCCTGGTCGGTGGACCCGCCGCGGGTCGGCCGGGGCTGGCCGGTGGCCGCGGACCGGGCCGCGCTCACCGCGCGCTGGGAGGCGTTCACCGGCGCGGGGGACGAGCGGGCGCAGCTGTTCGGGGTGAGCCGGGCGCGGACCCTGGAGACGGCCGTCGCCCACCTGCCGGGGCAGCGCACCGGGACGGGGCGGCTGAGCCGCGAGTCCGGCCCCTGCCCGCAGCCGATCCGGGTGCTGCACGGTCCGTTCGACGCCCGGTGGCTGCTGCCGGACCACCGGCTGATCGACGCGGCCCGCCCCGAGCTCTGGCGGATCGCCGACGCGGAGCAGGTGTTCCTGGTGCAGCTGCCCGAACTCCCCGTCCCGGACGGCCCGTCGCTCCTCGCCACCCGGCTGCTGCCCGTGGGGCCGCAGACGCCCGGTCGCGGCGCCCGCGTCCGCCCGCTGTACCGGCGGCCCGGCGGCCGCGAGCCGAACCTCGCGCCGGGGCTGACGGCGCACCTCACCGACCGGCTGGGGGTCGCGGTCTCTGCCGAGGACGTGGCCGCGTGGATCCTCGCCTCGGCCCGCCCCGGCCGGCGGGTGCCGCTGACCGCCGACCCGGCCCGCTGGGCGCGGGGCGTCGCGGCGGGCCGGCGGCTGCGGGCGCTGCAGTGCGGGGACGGGGAGCGGCCGAGACTGCCGGGCGGCCGGCGGCCGTTCGTGCGGGCCGCGCTCGGCGGATGGCCGGGCGGAATCGCCTACGTGCCCCAGGAGGGGACCCTGCTGCTCGGCGACGCGCGGATCGCGCCGGTCGCCCCGGAGGCGTGGGAGTTCCGGGTGGGCGGGCTGCGCGTCCTGGAGCAGTGGTTCGCCGGGCGGGCGCAGCGGGGGGAGCCGGGGACGCTGGAGGCGATCGGGCCGCGCGCCTGGCCGCAGCGGTGGACCTCGGAGCTGCTCGACCTGGTCACCGTCCTCGCGCTGCTCGCCGAGGCGGAGGTCGAGGTCGCGGCGGCGCGGGAGTCGGCCGAGGACGGGCCGGTCGTCGGGGCGCCGGAGCTGCGGGCGGCGGGGGTCCTGCCGGTCCCGGCGGCGGCGCGTCGGCCCGCCTCGGTGCTCGATCACCAGGAGGACGGGCCCGACGGGCAGTTGTCGCTCGTCTGAGGGGCGGGGCGGGCGGACGCACGGACGCCCGCGTCCGGTGTCCTCGGGGTGGGCCTTGCCCCGAGCCGTCCGCCGAGGGTGGGGACGGGGACGGTCGGGGTGCGGCGGTGGGCCGGAGGGGCCGGGACGCGGGCGGGTGCGCACAGGTGCGTGCGGTTCTCGGCCGGCGGCCGACGTCGGAGCGTCTAGTGGCCGCCGAAGAGGGTCCGCCGCAGCCGGCGCAGCGGCGCGAACAGCGAGAGCTTCGAGACGCGCGCGCCCCGGCTCGTGTCCGCCCGGTCGCGGGCCGCGTTCCGCGTGGTCAGCTCGCGCATCAGCAGCGTCGCCTCGGCCGTCTCGCGCTGCGGGACGGCCGGGCCGCCGAGCACCGCGAGGTGACGGTCGAGACGCGAGCTGGTCGCACCGCTGCCGCACGTGATCGCAGGCACTCGCGCCCTGCTGCGCACCGTTATCTGTTCCATGTCACTCCCCACCCGCTACGAGGGCACTCGGCCCGGGCACATTAACCCTATCGCCCTCCGGTCACACCCGGGTATCCCGGCCTTGGATTCCCTGTCCCCGCAAGGGCGTTGACCATGCGGACCGCTTTCCGCCGCAATTCCGGGCGAGTGGGACAAGTCGTCGCGGGAACGTCACGAGTTCGCCGCCAAAGCGGCGCGAAACCGACGTGACAACGTCATGATCGAGCCCTCGGAAGCCGTTCGGGGAACTGCGGGCCCGCCGGATCCGTCTCCCTTCCCGCGCGTGTCACGGGTCCGCGCGGCGCGCCCGGGAACGGTTCGGCCGTCAGGGGCCGGGCAGGCGACCGGAATCGGACGAATCTCGGGGAGGCATCGCGTGAGCGGGACGCCGGGTGGGACGCGCAGAGTCGCGGACCGTTATCTGCTGCTCGACGCGCTGGGCGCGGGCGGTATGGGCACGGTCTGGCGGGCGCGGGACGAGCTGCTCGGCCGCGAGGTCGCGGTCAAGGAGGTCAAGGCCCCGCAGGGCTTCGACACCGGCGACAGCTCACGGCTCTACGCGCGCCTGGAGCGCGAGGCGTGGGCGGCGGCCCGGATCTCGCACCGCAACGTGGTCACCGTCTACGACGTGGCGACGGAGGACGGCCGGCCCTGGATCGTGATGGAGCTGGTGCGCGGGCTGACGCTGGCCGACGTGCTCGACGGCGAGGGTCCGATGGAGCCCGCCCGCGCCGCGCACGTCGGGGCCGAGGTGCTCGCCGCGCTGCGCGCCGCCCACGACGCCGGCGTGCTGCACCGGGACGTCAAGCCCGGCAACGTGCTGATCGCGAACGACGGGCGCGTCGTCCTCACCGACTTCGGCATCGCGACCGTCGAGGGCACCTCCGCGCTCACCATGACCGGGGAGCTGATCGGCTCGCCCGAGTACCTCGCCCCGGAGCGCGCGCTCGGCCGGACGCCCGGGCCCGAGTCGGACCTCTGGTCGCTCGGCGTGCTCCTCTACGCAGCGGTGCAGGGCAGTTCGCCGTTCCGGCTCGACACCCCGCTCAGCACCCTGCGGGCCGTGGTCGACGAGGAGCTGCCGCCGCCGGACCGGGCCGGGCCGCTCGAACCCGTCCTCGAGGGGCTGCTGCGCAAGGACCCGGCCGAGCGGCTCACCGCCGAGCAGGCCGAGCACGACCTGCGGATCGTGGCCGCCGGCGGCACCGTCGGCGGTCCGCCGCCGACCGGGACGACGCGCGCGGTCCCCTACGCGGCGCCCGTCCCCGCCCCGGTGCCGTACGGGCCGGACACCCGGCGGACCGGTCCCGTCCCCCTGGCCGCCCCCGTCTCGCCCACGACCGCCACGGCCGACCCGGCGTACGGCGGGGACGGGCAGCGGAACGCCGGGCTGCTGGTGATCATCGGCCTGCTGGTGCTGCTCCTCGCGGGCGGCGGGACCGCCTGGTACCTCTCCGGCCGGGACGGGGAGAACGGGAACGGCTCGGGAACGGACACGGCGGGGGCCGCGGCGGGCGGCGCGGGCGAGTCACCGTCGCAGAAGCCGACGGAGCGGAGCACGGCGCCGGAGGAGGAAAGGACCACGCCCGCGGAGCCGGAGGAGACGACGAAGGAGGAGTCCACTCCCCCGCCCGAGAAGCAGCGGATCACCGTGGAGGTGAGCGCCGAGCGCGACTCCTACGAGGGCCCCTGCCCGGCGCCGGAGGACGAGCAGCCCCTGTTGAAGGGGGAGGTCGAGGTGACGGTGGCGCCGGCCCGGGCGGAGTACCGCTGGGTCTCGTCCGCGGGAGCGAGCGACTGGTCGGCGCTCTCCTTCGCCGAGGGTGAGAAGAAGCAGGAGGTGCGGGTGAACGTGCCCACCGGCACCGAGTCCTACCGGGCCGAGGCCGTCCTGCAGGTGCGGGCCGAGGGAGTCCGGCAGGTGAACTCCGAGCCGCTCCCGTACACGGTGACCTGCGAGGACGACGGCGAGCCCAGCGGTGAGCCGTCGGAGCCGACGGACGGCGGGGGCGGCGGCGAGGACGGCGGAGGGGACGGCGGCGGGGGCGACGGCGGCGGAGACGACGGCGGCGGGGACGACGGCGGTGCCTGAGCGGGGGTCCGGCGTCCGACGGCCGGGCGCCGGACCCCCTGGCGGTCAGGCCAGTGCGTCGAGGACCGGCAGGTAGCCGCGGGACTGGCCGGCGGCCTTCGGGTGGTAGGACTCGGTGATGTTCAGCAGGTTGAGGCTGTTGATCCAGGAGTCCCCGGAGCAGATCTCGTGGCCGGTGAAGGCGGGGGTGACGTCGCCGAAGGTGAAGCCGTGGTCGGCGGCGCGCTTGGCGGTGACGGCGTTGAGGTGGTCGGCCCCGCCGTTGATGGCGGCGCGCTCCCGTTCGGTGAGGCCGGCGATGCAGCTGCCGTTGAGCTTGTAGAAGCGCGGGTAGCCGAGGACGACCACCCGGGCGCTCGGGGCCTTGGCGCGGATCGCGTCGTATACGGAGTCGAGCCGGCCCGGCAGGGTGGTGTCGGCGTAGGCGCGCGCGGTGGCGATGCGCGAAAGGCAGCGGCTCTCCGACTGCAGGACGCAGGTGGTCATGACGTCGGCGAAGCCGGCGTCGTTGCCGCCGATGCTGATCGAGACGAGGTCGGTGGAGGCGTTCAGCGGCCCGAGCTGACCGGAGGTGACGTCGTTGGTGCGGGCGCCCGAGCAGGCGGTGAAGGCGAACGAGGACGGGGAGTTGGCCGCGGCCCACAGGGCGGGGTAGGCACGCGGCGTGCGCTTGCAGTCGCCGCTCGCGCTGTCGTAGCCGCCGGATCCGACGCCCGAGGAGTAGGAGTCGCCGAGGGCCACGTAGTCGACGGGCGCGGCACTGCCCGCCGCCTGGGCGGCGCCCGCCCCGGTGAGGGCGAGGGTGGTGGCGGCGACCAGCGAGGACGCGAACGCCGCGAGTCGGAAGGGTCTCATGGAACCTCCTTCAGCAGGATCTCTGCGTCACATGTCGTACCACCGCCGCTACCGGTCGGTAAGTCTCCGCGCGCGGATGTGAATGGGGAGAAATGTTCACACCCGCGAGGTTTGAATTGCGTTCCCGTGTCCGGCATATGACAGGGCGTCACACCCTCTTGTCCTGAGCACGCCGAGCCGCCACGCTCTTGGACCAGACCGCGGACGGAACGCCCTGTTCCCGGTCGTGCGTGCGACCCCGCGCGTACCCCCCACACACCGGCGAGCGGCCATCCCGCGCGCCTCCATCAGGAGGACCTCCTCGTCATGGCGCATCAGCGAAGCAGTCAGCGCATCGGAAAGATCCCCGCCACCGTGCTCGCGGCCATCGGCACGGCCGCCCTGCTCGGCACGGCCACCGCGCTCCCGGCCCAGGCGGCCCCACCCGCCGAGGGCACCGTCGTCGGCGCGGACGCGGCGGGCGCGGTGAAGGACAGCTACATCGTCACTCTCAAGAAGAGCAGCGGCCTGAAGTCGACGTCCAAGGCCGGCAGGAGCCTGATATCCGGCTACGGCGGGTCGGTGGAGCACACCTACCAGAAGGCGCTCAACGGCTACGCGGCCGAGCTCTCGGCCACCGAGGCCCGCAGACTCGCGGCCGATCCGGCCGTCGACCAGGTCATCCAGGACGTGGCCGTGCGGGCGACCGCCACCCAGACCAACCCGCCGAGCTGGGGCCTGGACCGCATCGACCAGGCCCGGCTGCCGCTCGACCGGAGCTACACCTACCCGGACAGCGCGGGCGCGGGCACGACGATCTACGTCATCGACACCGGCGTCAACATCGCCCACACCGACTTCGGCGGGCGCGCGGTCAACGGCTACGACGCCGTCTCGAACGACAACGTGGCCCAGGACGGCAACGGCCACGGCACGCACGTCGCCTCGACCGCGGCGGGCACGGCCTACGGGGTCGCCAAGCGGGCGCGGATCGTGGCCGTGCGGGTGCTGAACAACTCCGGTTCGGGCACCACCGCCGGGGTCGTCGCCGGCATCGACTGGGTGACCCGGAACCGGACCGGCCCGTCGGTGGCCAACATGTCGCTCGGCGGCGGCGCGTCCACGGCGATCGACAACGCGGTCCGCAACTCCATCGCCAGCGGGGTGACGTACGCGGTGGCGGCGGGCAACGAGTCGGTGAACGCGAGCACCCGCTCCCCCGCCCGGGTCACCGAGGCGATCACCGTCGGCGCGACGACGAGCACCGACGCGAAGGCCTCGTACTCCAACTTCGGTTCGGGGCTCGACCTGTTCGCGCCCGGTTCGTCGATCACGGCGGCGTGGCGGACCAGCAACACCGCGACCAACACCATCTCCGGCACCTCTATGGCGTCCCCGCACGTCGCGGGCGCGGCGGCGATCTACCTCGCCGGGCACACCTCGGCGACGCCCGCCCAGGTCCAGACGGCGCTGGTGAACGGGGCGACGACCGGGGTGGTGACCTCACCCGGCAGCGGCTCGCCCAACCGGCTGCTGCGGATCGTGCCGTAGCCGCCCAACTCCCCCATCCCACACGCCGGTTCCCCGGACGCGGTCCCTCCGCGTCC
>NZ_JBHWZH010000059.1:0-35251 GCF_042728285.1 Streptomyces sp. NPDC060194
CGGGCGAGGCGCGCGGCCTCGCCCGGCAGGGGCACGGGTGACAGGGAGCGGGACGGTCAGTCGACGCCCTGCAGGATGTGCGGCTCGGCGAGGTCGTCCTCGTAGCCGGCCAGCCGGATGGGGGCGGCGTGCGCCCACACGTCCAGGTTGCCGAGGGTGTCGGCGCGGAGCGCGGTCTCGGCGCGTTCTCGCGGCTGGGTCTCTCGGATCGTCTTCTCTGGTGTCACCGCGTACTCCTCATGAGTAGGGATGCCCCTGACGTGACGCGCGGCGGCCGCCGACCGACTCGCGTACGCCCAACGAGGGCTGAGTTCAGTGCACTTCGGACGCGGTGGCGCCGTTCCACTCGGTGGGGCGGGGCCGGTGTCCGGCTTGCCCCATGACGGACCAAGGGTGTTCGTGGGCCCAGGATGAGCTGTCCGTCCGCTTTAGAGTACACAGATGAGCGGGCACCCGCTCTACGGATGGGTAAAGGCTCTGTTTCATCCTGGTATACGCCCCGTTCGCCCCCTGGAAACCTGAAACGGCCCCGTAAACGGCGTTTCGCCGTCTACGGGGCCGTACGGGCGAACGGTCCCGCTCCCGGTTACCAGTTGGCCTGGCGGTAGTCCTTCAGGAAGACCCCGTACAGGTCCTCGCCCGCCTCGCCGCGCACGACCGGGTCGTAGACGCGGGCCGCGCCGTCGATCAGGTCGAGCGGGGCGTGGAAGCCCTCCTCGGCGAGGCGCAGCTTGTCGTAGTGCGGGCGCTCGTCGGTGATCCAGCCGGTGTCGACGGACGTCATCAGGATCCGGTCGGTCTGGAACATCTCCTGGGCGCTGGTCCGCGTCACCATGTTCATCGCGGCCTTCGCGGCGTTGGTGTTCGGGTGCCCGGCGCCCTTGTAGCCGCGGCTGAACACGCCCTCCATGGCGGAGACGTTGACGACGTAGGCCCGCCCCTTGGGGGCCTTCGCCGCCGCCTCGGCCATCGACGCGCGCAGCTTGCTGATCAGGATGAACGGGGCGGTGTAGTTGCACAGCTGGGTCTCGAGGAGCTCCACCGGGGAGATCTGCTCGATCGACTGCACCCAGGTGTTGGTGTCGACGACGTCCGGCACCAGGCCGCCCGCGTCGATCGCCGTGCCGTCGAGGTGGCGGGCGACGCTGGCGTTGCCGGCGACCAGCGCGAGGTCGGCGACCTGCTGCGCGTCGAGACCGCTGATGCCCAGGGGCAGCGCGGCGATGCCGTCGACGGATCCGGAGCCGAAGGCGCCGATGACCTCGTGCGCGGGCAGCTCACCGGCGGGCAGCGGGGCGCCCTCGCCCTCGACCAGGGCCGCGTACGCGGAGGGCAGGCGGCGCACGGTCTGGGTGGCGTTGTTGATCAGGATGTCGAGCGGGCCCTGCTCGGCGGTCCGCTCGGCGAGCGCCACGGCCTGCGCGGGGTCGCGCAGGTCGATGCCGACGACCTCCAGGCGGTGCATCCAGTCCGCGGAGTCGTCCATCGCCTTGAAGCGGCGGATGGCGTCCTTGGGGAAGCGGGTGGTGATGGTGGTGTGCGCGCCGTCGCGCAGCAGCCGCAGCGCGATGTACATGCCGATCTTGGCGCGGCCGCCGGTGAGCAGCGCGCGCTTGCCGCCGAGGTCGGCGCGGGCGTCGCGCCGGGCCCGGTTCTCCGCCGCGCACGGCTGGCAGAGCTGGTGGTAGAAGGCGTCGACCTCGACGTAGCGGGTCTTGCAGACGTAGCAGGAGCGCGGCCGCTGGAGGATGCCGGCGATCTGGCCGACGGTCGAGGAGGACGGCAGCAGGCCCTGCGTCTCGTCGTCGATGCGCTCGGCGGAGCCGGTGGCGGTGGCCTCGGTGACCCGCCGGTCGTTCTCGGTCTTCGCCGCGCGGCGCTCCTGGCGGCGGCGCTGCTTGACCGTGCGGTAGATCCCGGCGGTCGCCCGGCGGACGGCGATGGCGTCGGGGTGGTCGACGTCTATCGTGTCCAGCTCGTCGAGGACGCTGAGGCAGAGCGCGAGCCGCTCGGGGTCGATCCCGGGGCCGAAGTCGTGACCGTCCCCGACCGCGTCGCCCGAGGTGTACGCCGGACCGTCCTCTGTCACCGTCATCGCCGCTGTCGTCCTCGTGCTCGCTGGGTGCTGGTTCGAAAGCCCCGCGGTCCTGGTCACGCGGGTTCAAATTCCGCACCCTACGGCCGGGCGGGCGATCAGGACAAACCAGATGGCGGTATCCGTGACGGACCTCTCAGCGACAGGGGTCGGTGGCCGGGCGGTGCGGAGCCCCGGGGGGGGGGCAGGACCCGCACCGCCGTCGTCCCCCGGCGGTCAGCCGACCCGCTGCCCCTTGCCCAGGGCGACGATCCCGTTCGCCGAGACCACGTACAGCTCGCTGTCGCGCTCCGGGTTGACGCCGATGGTCGCCCCCGGCGGCACGTTCACGTTCTTGTCGAGGATCGCGCCGCGCACCACCGCGCCCCGGCCGATGCGGACGTTGTGGTGCAGGACCGAGCCCTGGACCACCGCGCCGTCCTCGACGACGACGCCCGGGGAGAGCACCGAGTTCGTGACCTGGCCGCGGATCACGCAGCCGGGGCTGACGATCGACTCGCTGGCGATGCCCGAGGCGGTGAACTTCGCCGGCGGCAGCTGGGGCGAGTGGGTGTAGATCGGCCAGCTTCGGTTGGAGAGGTCGAAGGCGGGCTCGTCGGAGATCAGGTCCATGTGGGCGTCGTAGTACGAGTCGAGCGTGCCCACGTCCCGCCAGTATCCGTGGTCGCGGCCGGTCTCGCCGGGGACGTGGTTGGTGTCGAAGTCGTAGACCTGGGCGACGCCCCGCTCGGTGAGCATCGGGAGGATCGAGCCGCCCATGTCGTGGACGGAGTCCTCGTCCTCGGCGTCCTGCTGGAGGGCGTCGATGAGCACCTTCGTGGTGAAGATGTAGTTGCCCATGGACGCGTAGACGCGCTCGGGGTCGTCGGGCAGGCCGGGCGGGTCGCTGGGCTTCTCCAGGAACCGCTCGACGGTCAGGCCGTCGGAACCGGGCGTGATGACGCCGAAGGCGGACGCCTCGGAGCGGGCGACGCGGATGCCGGCGACGGTGACGCCGGCGCCGCTCTCTATGTGCTGCTTCAGCATCTGCCGCGGGTCCATCCGGTACACGTGGTCCGCGCCGAACACCACGATGTAGTCCGGCTGCTCGTCGTGGACCAGGTTCAGCGACTGCAGGATCGCGTCCGCGCTGCCCAGGTACCAGCGCGGGCCGAGCCGCTGCTGGGCCGGGACCGGGGTCACGTAGTTGCCGAGCAGGCTGGACATCCGCCAGGTCGTGGTGACGTGCCGGTCCAGCGAGTGCGACTTGTACTGCGTGAGGACGCAGTTGCGCAGGATGTCGCCGTTGACGAGGTTGGAGAGCACGAAGTCGACGAGCCGGTAGGTGCCGCCGAACGTGACCGCGGGCTTGGCCCGGTCCGCGGTGAGCGGCATCAGCCGCTTGCCCTCACCGCCTGCGAGGACGATTCCGAGTACCGAAGGTCCACCGCGCATGTGCGCCCCCTAGTCCGTCATTGCTGGTCACTTCGATGCCAGCGTCTCCTCGTATACCCCGAGCGTGCGCCGGGCCACGGTGTCCCAGCCGAATTCCGCGACCGCCCGCTCCCGGCCCGCCTCACCCATCCGCCGGGCCGCCTCCGGGTCGTCGAGCACGCTGTTGAGGGTGTGCGCGAGCTGGGTCTCGAAGTGCTTGCCGTAGGGGACGAGCAGCCCGGTGCGGCCGTCGTCGACGACCTCGGGTATGCCGCCGACCGCGGAGGCCACCACCGCGGTGCCGCAGGCCATCGCCTCCAG
Source organism: Streptomyces sp. NPDC060194 (assembly GCF_042728285.1). Lineage (NCBI taxonomy): Bacteria > Bacillati > Actinomycetota > Actinomycetes > Kitasatosporales > Streptomycetaceae > Streptomyces > Streptomyces sp. NPDC060194. The sequence continues at coordinate 3,830 of NZ_JBHWZH010000059.1, forward strand.
GTTGACGATCCCCAGCGGCTCGTAGACCGAGGGGCAGACGAAGGCGGCGGCCTGGGTGAGCAGCGGGATCACCTCGCTGCGGGGCAGCATCTCGGAGATCCAGTGCACGCCGTCGCGGGTGCGGCGCAGCTCGTCGACGAGGTCGAGGAACTCGCGCTCGATCTCCGGGGTGTCGGGGGCGCCGGCGCACAGGACCAGCTGGGCTCCGGGCTCCATCTGGCGGGCGGCACGCAGCAGATGGGGCACGCCCTTCTGGCGGGTGATCCGGCCGACGAAGATCACGTAGGGGACGCCGGGGTCGATGCCGTGCCGGCGCAGGACCGCCGGGTCGGGGTCGGGGCGGTAGAGGGCGGTGTCGATGCCGTTGTGCACGACCCGCACCCGGGCGGGGTCGATGGCCGGGTAGCAGCTCAGGATGTCGGCGCGCATGCCGTGCGAGACGGCGATGACGGCGTCGGCGGCCTCGATCGCGGTCCGCTCGGCCCAGCTCGACAGGGCGTAGCCGCCGCCGAGCTGCTCGGCCTTCCAGGGGCGCAGCGGCTCCAGGGAGTGGGCGGTCATGACGTGCGGGACGCCGTAGAGGAGCTTGGCGAGGTGGCCGGCGAGGTTGGCGTACCAGGTGTGGGAGTGGACGAGGTCGCGGCCTTCGAGGGCGGCGGCCATCGAGAGGTCCGTGGAGAGGACTCCCAGCGCGTCGTTGGCGCCCCGGAGCCGGTCCCAGGAGCCGTGCCGGGTGAGGTCGCCGTCGCCCCCCTCGCCCCAGGCGTGGACCTGAAGATCCGTCAGCGCGCGCAACTCCCGCGCCAGGAACTCCACATGGACTCCGGCGCCTCCGTAGACGTCCGGCGGGTATTCGCGGCTGAGCAGTCCGACCTTCACCAGGTCATATTCACTCACCTGTCGCCCGTACGGAAGAGCGAACGGGCGGATGATCGAGACAGCAGTCCCCGCAGAGGCCACCGGCGGGGACGCGGTAGTACAGGCAGCAGCTGGTGCGGCGGAAGGCGCCGGCGCGCAGCGTGCCCGTCCCGCGCAGCTCGGGGAGCGCGAACAGGGCGTGGGCGACGGCGGTCGCCCGGCGGGCGGCCTCGGGGCGGTGGTTCGCGCGTGACCAGTCGCGCAGGGCGCGGTGCGCGCCGGCGAGCGCGGAGGCGGAGTTGCCGCGCAGGAGGGCGGCGGAGACGCGGTGGTCGCGGCGGAGGGCGGCGGCGAGCGGGGTGAGGTGGCCGTCGAGGACGGCGGCGCGCAGGCGCGCGGCGAGGGCGGCGGGGTCGTCGGTGGGTGCGGCGAGGTCGAGGGCGGTGCGGTCGGCAGCGGTCAGCCACAGGTCGTCGGGGGCGGCGGCGTCCGGGTCCCAGCGCAGTCCGGAGAGGTCGGGCACCGCGCCGTGCAGCGCCGCCGCGCCGAGGCCGATCGACCAGAGGCGGGCGGCGAGGCCGAGGTGCGCGATCGAGGCGGCGACCCGCCGCTCGGGCGTGCGGAGCCGGGCGGCGACGGTGTCGACGCGGCGGAGGAGGGGGGCGGTGCGGCCGCGGTAGAGGTCGGCCAGGGGCACGGTGTCCGTGCCCCCGGAGCCGGCCGTGCCGCCCGGGACGGCCGTGCCCCGGGAGCCGACCGTGCCGGCCGTGCCGCCCTGGCCGCCCGGACCGTCCGTCCGCAGGGCGAAGAAGCCGCCGACCGCCGCGATGTCCCACCCGCTCATGGCCCCCATTCACTCACAGCGCGGCGGACGACCTCCGGGGTAGGGCCCCCGGCCCGCCTTCACCCCTGGGTGGACACGCGTGCGCGCCGCGTACTGCGCCCGGAGTACGTGGGATCGCCCTCCCGGAACGACGATTCCGGCGGCTTTGTGCGGCATCGTGGAGACATGGAGAACGTGCCGCCCACACCACCGGCCCCGTCCGCCGGGAGCACCCGATGAGTGCCCTCGCCCTCGCCGTGCTGCTCGCCCTGGTCTCCGCGGTCGCCTACGCGGCGGGCGCGATCGTCCAGGAGCGGGTCGCGGCGACGGCGACGGAGCGCGCGTACGCACCGCTGCGCAGTCCGCTGTGGTGGGTCTCGGTCGCGCTCAACGGGCTGGGAGCCGTGCTGCACGTCGGCGCGCTGGCCTTCGGGCCGCTCAGCCTGGTGCAGCCGCTCGGCGCGCTGACCATCGTCTTCGCGCTGCCGATGGCAGCGCTGTTCGTGGGCCGCCGGGCCGGGGCGACCGCCTGGCGCGGCGCGATCATGGCGACGGTCGGTCTGGGCGGCCTGCTCTCCCTGACCGGGACCGCCGACAGCCAGTCCCTCGGCTCCACCGAGCGCCTGCTCGTCGGCGGCTGCACCGCCGCCGCGGTGGCGGCGCTCGCCCTGACCGCGCACACCGTGCACCGGCACCCGGCCGTGCGGGCGGTCATCCTCGCCTCGGCGGCAGGCATCGCGTTCGGGATCGCGTCCGTCTACACCAAGACGGTGGCCGTCGACTGGTCGGCGGGCGCGCCGCTCGCCCAGTGGCCGAGCCTCCTGACGACCGCCGCCCTGGCCACCGCGGGGATGCTGCTGTCGCAGGCCTCCTACCGGGGCGCGGGACTCGCCGCCCCGCTCGCCACGGTGACGGTGGTCAACCCGGTCGTCGCCGCGGCCGTCGGCATCGGCCTGTTCGGTGAGCACTTCCGGTACGGGGCGGCCGGGACGGCCATAGCGCTCGGCTGGGGGGTGGTCGCCGCCGGCGGGCTGATCCTGCTCACCACCGAGCGGCTCACCGCCGGCCGCGCGCCCGCCGACGACGCACCCGCCGAGCGCACACGCGTCGGCGTGCCCCGGCAGCAGGCGCCGGCCAGGGCCGGTGCCCGCGCGGCCGCGCCCGCGCGGGAGGGCCTCGTGGAGTGCCCGCTCGGCGAGGACGTGCGGCGCCCGCCGTCGGCCTGCCTCAGATCCTGACGCCGCCGGCCCGCAGATAGCCCAGCGGGTCGATGTCGGAGCCGTAGCCGGGCCCGCTGCGCACCTCGAAGTGCAGGTGCGGGCCCGTGCTGTTGCCGGTGGAGCCCGAGCGGCCGATCCGGCGGCCCGCGTCGACCTCCTGCCCGCTGCGGACGGTCAGGGCGGAGAGGTGGGCGTACTGGCTGTAGCGGCCGTCGGCGTGCCGGATGACGACCTCGTAGCCGTACGCGCCCGCCCAGCCCGCCGAGACGACGCGGCCGGCGGCGACGGCGCTGACCGCGGTGCCGGTGGGGACGGGGAAGTCGACGCCGGTGTGGTAACCGCTGGACCAGGAGCGGCCCGAGGCGCGGTAGCGGGTGCTGGGGCCGGCGGGGACGGGGGCGACGAGGCGGGCGCCGCCGCGGGTGGTGCGGTCGGCGCGGGTGTCGCCGGCCCGCTTCTCGGGCTTGGCCTTCTTCGGGGCGGCGGGCTTGGCCTGCGCCTTATGCTGCGCGGCCTTGCGCGGTTCGGCCGTGCGGTCGGGCGCCGTGTCCGTGCCCACCCGGTGGTCGATCACCAGCGACAGGCGCTGGCCCGGCCGGATCATGTTCGGGTTGCCGCCGACGACCTGGCGGTTGGCCTCGTACAGCGGCCGCCAGCCGCCCGGGACCCGCTGCTCGCGGGCGATGCCGGAGAGGGTGTCGCCGCCGGCCACGGTGTAGCCGCGCGGGGCGGCGGCCGCGGGGGCCGCGGGCGGGGCCTCCCGGGGGGCCTCCGGTATCGCCTCCTGGTACGCGTCCTGGTAGGCCTCGGGCGGAGCCTGCCGAGGCTGGGCCACGGCGATGACGAGCGGCCCGGAGGGCGGGATGGCCGTCGGCTGCTGCGGGACCTCCAGCACCTGCTGCGGAGTGCTCTGCGCGGCTGCGGTGCCCGCGCCGACGAGGGGGAGGGCGAGGCCGGCGCCGCCGGCCGTCACGGTCAGCGAGGCGCGATTGACCCGGCTCGGGCGGTACCGCCGGTGTCGTGCCTGCAGTCCCATGGGGACCCTCCTCGAGTGCGTGAACGGTGAAGGAGCGGTGCGGGTGTGGTGCGATTCGGCGACCGAAACGTAAGCGGAGCCGTGCGGGCCGTACAAGGGGGTGCCCATCCGTCACTTTCCGTCAAGTGGCTGTCCGGCCAATCGCGCCGGGGCGGACCGGGAGCCGGCTTCCGGCGCCCGCTCCTCCCGGCGGGACGGCTCGCCGTTCACGCGTGCGAGCCTGGCCAGCGGCGTCGCGACGAACGGCAGAGGCGGACCCGACGACTCCGTTTGCCGCCCGTGTATGCGGCGCGGGAATGCCCTCTCCGATCTTCGGCGCTGTTCCATAGTGGCCGAAACAACCGTCCGCCCTTCGTCAGGAGCTCATCCATGACCGACTCAGCTCAGATCGGCGTCACCGGACTCGCGGTGATGGGCCGCAACCTGGCCCGTAACTTCGCCCGCAACGGGTACACGGTGGCGCTGCACAACCGGACGAACGCGAAGACCCGCGCACTGGTGGAGGAGTTCGGCGACGAGGGGAACTTCGTCGCCACCGAGACCGCGGAGGACTTCGTCGCGGCCCTCGAACGCCCCCGCCGGCTCGTCGTCATGGTGAAGGCCGGCGACCCGACCGACGCGGTCATCGCCGCGTTCGCCCCGCTCCTTGAGCCCGGCGACATGATCATCGACGGGGGCAACGCGCACTTCGCCGACACCCGCCGCCGCGAGAAGGAACTCCGCGACCAGGGCATCCACTTCGTCGGCACGGGCGTCTCCGGCGGCGAGGAGGGCGCCCTCAACGGCCCCAGCATCATGCCCGGCGGCTCCCCCGAGTCCTACGACTCCCTCGGCCCCATGCTCGAGAAGATCTCCGCCAAGGCCGGCGACGGCTCCCCCTGCGTCACCCACGTCGGCCCGGACGGCGCGGGGCACTTCGTCAAGATGGTGCACAACGGGATCGAGTACGCCGACATGCAGCTCATCGGCGAGGCGTACCAGCTGCTGCGGGACGTCGGGGGGTACTCTCCCGCCGAGATCGCGGAGATCTTCCGGACGTGGAACACCGGGCGGCTCGACTCCTACCTGATCGAGATCACCGCGGAGGTCCTCGCGCACACGGACGCGGCGACGGGTGAGCCGTTCGTCGACGTGGTCCTGGACCAGGCCGAGCAGAAGGGCACGGGGCGCTGGACCGTGCAGATCGCCCTCGACCTCGGGGTGCCGGTGTCGGGAATCGCCGAGGCGGTGTTCGCGCGGGCCGTCTCCGGCCACGCGGACCTGCGGGAGGCCTCGCGGCACCTGGCCGGGCCGGCCGCGCGGAAGCTGTCGAAGGACGAGGCCGCCGCGTTCGCCGACCAGGTCGAGCAGGCCCTCTACGCCTCGAAGATCGTCTCCTACACCCAGGGCTTCCACCAGATCGCCGCCGGCAGCGACCGGTACGACTGGGACATCGACCTCGGCAAGGTCGCCGCGATCTGGCGCGGCGGCTGCATCATCCGCGCCGCCTTCCTCGACCGCATCACCCAGGCCTACGACGCCCAGCCCGGCCTCGTCAGCCTGCTGGCCGACAAGGGCTTCGCCGACGAGATCGCCGCCGCCCAGTCCGACTGGCGCACCGTCATCACCACCGCCGTCGCGGGCGGCGTCCCCACCCCCGGCTTCACCACCGCCCTCGCCTACTACGACTCCCTCCGCGCCCCCCGCCTCCCCGCCGCCCTCACCCAGGGCCAACGCGACTACTTCGGCGCCCACACCTACCGCCGCACCGACCGCGACGGCTCCTTCCACACCCTCTGGGGCGCCGACCGCACGGAGGCCGACGCCTGACCTCGGCTCATGACGTCAGGGTCAGCGGGTGAGTGCGGCAGCGAGGGTGCCGTCCACGGATGAACCGGTCGGTGCGGCCCGAGGCCGCTGATGGTGATGTCCGCGGTTCCGCGCAGCGCCGGCACGTCGACGCGGTGGTGGGGCGCGTGCAGAGCGGGGAGCTGGTCCGGGAGGTCGCTGCCCGCTTCGTGCGTCGGCTCGATCTCACACGCGTGGCCCGGGGGCGCTTCAGCCGTGCGCGGGTGGGACGCGTAGGGCGAGCAGGGCGGTGTCGTCGCTGGCCCACCCGTGGTGGTGGGCGTGCAGGACTGCGGTGAGGTGGTCGACGGTGGCACCGGCGTCCAGGGGGTGGCTGTCGGCGAGGGCCCGGGCGAGTTCGGTCTCGCCGAACAGGGCCGCGGCGCCGTCGGTGCCGGGGCGGGGGCGGCCCTCGATGGCGCCGTCGGTGTAGAGGAGCAGGAGGTCGCCGGGGGCCAGCTCGAAGGGCACATCCGTCAGGTCCACCGCGGGCCGCACCCCCAGCAGCATCCCGGTCTTCCCGAGCTGCCGCACCTGGCCGTCGGCGCGACGGAGGAGGGCCGGGGGGTGCCCGGCGAGGGTGAGGGTTCCGGCGGCGCCGGACGGGGTGAGGTGGAACGCGGCGTAGACGGCCGTCAGGAAGCGCTCCGCGCTCTGGGCGAGCATCGCGGTGTTGAGGCGGTTCAGCAGTTCGGCGGGGGAACCGGTGTCGGCGGCGTCGGCCCTGACGGTGTAGCGGGCCATGCTGCTGAGCTGGGCGGCCTTGACGCCTTTGCCGCAGACGTCGCCCAGAACGGCGGCGTAGTTGTCGCCGTGGGGTGCGGAAGAGGTCGTAGAAGTCGCCGACGACCTCGATGTCGTCGCGGGTGCTGCTGGAGGCCGGCAGGTAGGAGGCGGCTGCCTCCATGCCCTCGATCGTCCGCAGCGCTGCGGGGAGCAGTCCAGACTGGAGGGTGCGGGCGAGGTCCGCGGACCTCTGCTGGGCGGCCTGGGAGGCGGCGAGGCTCCGGCGCAGGCGGATCTCCGCGGACACCGAGCGGGCCAGGGTCGCAAGCGTGGTCAGGTCGGCCGGTGACCAGGTCCGGGGGGGGCGTCGTCGATCACGCAGAAGTTGCCCAGGACGTGCCCGTCGGCGTCGAGGATCGGGTAGCCGGCCCAGGCTCCGATGTTCATCGGGCCGATGGAGGGATGTCCGGCGGTGCGCGGGTCGGCGGCGGCGTCCTCGACGACGAACGGCTTCCCGTCCAGGCCGACGAGGTGGTAACAGAAGCTCTCCCCCGCCGGGTTCTGCCGGTCGGCCACGTCGTCGGCGTCGATACCGGCGCCGACGCACGCCTTCCAGAACGAGCGGTCGGCGTCGACCAGGGTGACGAACGCGCGGCCGGTGCCGGTGATCCGGGAGGCCAGCGAGGCGAGGTCGTCGAAGACCTCCTCCCCCGGGGTGTCCAGAAGTCCCGTCGCCCGCACCGCGGCCAGCCGGGCCGGGTCCGACAGCGCCGCCGGCAGCCCGTCCCCGCGCACCATCTGTCCGTTCCTCCTCGAAATCTCCAGATCGGCGCACAGCCAACCACACCGCGGCGTCCACCGGCAGTGACCAGTTCCTCAACGCGCCCGCCCGAAACAGGACACCTCCTCGGACACGGTTCCAACCGCTGGCCGACATCGACTCCGCCCCGGCCGGGACGCCGGAGGCGGCCGAGGGGTGCGGCGGGTCGCCCGCATCACGGCCCACCGCCTCGGGGGCCGGTGCGCGGAGACCCCGGGCACCTTCCTCGACGGACTCCGCACCGGACCGGCCACCGACCGACTGCTGCGCACACACGTCAAGGTCGACGCCGGATCCGTGGTTGTTGCGCGGCGCCCTGGTCGCGGGCGCGCCGTCCGGCCATGTACCCGGCGAGTGCCAGCCCGGTTCCGGCCAGAGTCAGCAGGGCCCCCAGAATCCCCACGACGGACATCACCGCAGAAGAAGCCGGCGTCTCCCGGACACGGCCGCGCACGTCGGACGCTGCCACGCTGCCCGACTGCTCGTCGAGGAAGTAGCGTGAGTCGTTCGCATTGGCCCGGTGGTCGCCGAGCAGGAACAGGCGCCCTTCCGGAACGGTCACCGCGTAAGGGCTCGTCGTCGACGTGAACTTGTCCCGCTTCACGTAGGGTTCGTCGATCTGCTTGCCGTTCACGACGACCCTTACTCCGTCGCGGGACTCCACGCGATCGCCTCCCAGGCCGACCACCCGCTGCAGGGTCGGCAGACCACCGTAGCGTCCCGGCACATCGATGAGCAGGACGTCGCCCCGCCGGATCCCGCTCCCGTCGACGCGCTCGACGGCCAACCGGTCGCCCGCGGGGTAGGTGGGCTCCATCGAGTCGGACGACACGGTGACCCACTCGCTCGCGAGCCCGGATCCGAAACGGATCCCGCTCGCCAACAGCACCACCCCGAGCGGCACGAGCACCCACCCGGCAATCCTCAACCCCCGACCCGCACTGTGCTGCGGCATCATCGCTCCTTGTCGATCTCCCGTCTCCCTGTGGAGCGGGCCCGGCAGGTCATCCTTCAGCGGGTGGCGACGACTCCGCGCAAGGGGGCCATCGGGCCCGCTGCTCCCGATGGCCCCTCGTCCGACGGCGGAGACCTACGGCGTGAGTCCGTACCCCAGCCGCACTCCGCTCGCCGTGCCCAGCAGCGTGCGGGTGAGGTGGAAGCCCGCGCCCGGGTCGATGCCGGCGCCGCCGGCGGGAAGGTGCAGCAGGACGCCCGATCCCGTGTCCTCCCCCTCCGCGCCGACGGTCAGGTCGGCACGGCCCCAACCGGAGAGGTCGGTGAGGCTGACCGAGGAACCGAACCGGTCGCCGGACTCGGTGACACCGGCGACCTGCGGCGTGTCCTGGGAGAAGGCCTTCGATCCGGCCCCCGGGAGTCCGGCCGCGGTCGACGGGAGGAGGAGTACGGACCCGGCGTCCTTGCGCGCGGCGCCGTCCCGGGTGATGTCCTCACCCGGCGCTCCGGTCGAGACGTCGGCGTAGCCGTCGAGGTTGAAGTCGCCGACGGACACGGAGGTTCCCAGGGCGTCGCCCGACTCCGCCGCGCCGGGGACGCCGGCCGAGTCCTGGTGGAGGCGGGTGACCCCGGAGAATCCGGACGCGGCGCCGTAGACGGCCATGACCGATCCGCCGGGGACGGTGGTGCCGGACTCCTTGCTGTCGGGCTGGCCGACGACGATGTCGGCGTAGCCGTCCCCGTTGAGGTCTCCGGCGGCGATGCTGCGGCCGCCCTTCACGGAGAGGTTGCCGACCTTGGCGAGACCGGCCTTGGATCCCTTGAACCAGGTGACCCGGGCCGCACCGGTGGCGTCGCGCCAGTTCAGGGCGACGTCGCCGTAACCGTCCCGGTTGAAGTCGCCGGCCGCCGCGTCGGTGTACGCGACGGCGGCGGTGGCGGTGCTGAGCGTTCCGGCGGTGGTGGCGCCGCCGGTCAGGCGGACGTTCCAGTTGCCGCCCCTGCCGGTGCCGGCGCCGAAGACGTCCGCGCGGCCGTCCGCGTCGAAGTCGCCCACGGCGAGGGCGGATCCGAGCCTGGCGCCGGCCCGGGTGACTGCGCTGGTGGTGTAGGAGGTGCCCGTGGACAGGCCGGGGCCGTACAGCACGGTGATGGCACCGCGGTCGGCGGCACCACTGGTGTCGTCCTCGCCCGGCGCGCCGACGACGAGGTCGGCGTGGCCGTCGGCGTTGAGGTCGCCGTAGGCGGTGGTCGTGCCGAAGGCGTCGCCGGCCTCGGAGCTGCCGGGCACGCCGGCGCTGGACTGGCTGACGAGCTTCTTGGCCGTCGCCACCGGTCCGGCGGAGCCTCCCGGCACCACGGTGACGGAACCGGCTCCGGACAGTGCCTTGGGCGTGCCGGCGACCAGGTCGGTCACGCCGTTGCGATCGATGTCCGAGGTGGTCAGCGCGTGGGAGACGCCGGGAGTGGCGGCCAGCTTCCTGATCAGTGGAAGCTGGGAGTACAGGTTCCTGCCCGGGCAGGCGGTGTTGTTGGTGTCCCGGTGGCCGAAGATCGCCGGGAGGGTGACCTTCGCCCCCTTGGCGATCTTGTTGCCGTCCACGCCCGCGTCCCCGGCCGACGTCAGGGTCACGTTGGCAGCGGGGCTGATCCCGTACTGGCCGAGCCGCCAGGCCGCGATCCGGGCGATGGCCTCCAGGGCGGGCCTGGTGGGCTTGGCGCTCTCGAAGTTGCCGAGGTAGGAGATCCCGAGGGTGTTGGTGTTGAAGCCGTAGTCGTGGGCCCCGCGGACCGGGAGGTCCGTGCCGCCGCTGCGGCCCTCGAAGATCCGCCCGCAGCGGTCGACGAGGAAGTTGTAGCCGATGTCGTACCAGCCCTTGGCGAGGTGGCCCTGCTGGATGGTGCGGATGCGCTCGGCGGAGTCGGTGCAGGACGTGGAGTTGTCCAGGTCCACGCCGGTGTGGTGGACGACGATCGCGTCGACCTTCTCCGCGTACTCCGGGGTGCCGTTGTACTCGGTCGACCCGCCCCACTGCGCCTGGGTCAGCACCGGCGGCGCGACCACGGTGGAGGGCGGGGCCGTCGGGACGGTGGGGGTGGGCTCCGGGCTCGGGGGCGGTGTGGTCGTCGACGGGGACGGCGAGGTCGGCTGCGGGGAGGCGGTCGTCGATGCGGCCGGGTCGGACGGCGCCGCCGTACCGGACGGTGTGGTGGCAGCGGACGGGTCGCCCGTGGGACCGACAGTGCCGGTAGGTGAGGCGCTTGGGGCCGGGGGCGACGGCTCGTCCGCCGCGAACGCGGCCGGCTCGGTGACCAGGTGGCGGGAGCGCTTGGGGTCGGTTCCGGGGTCGATCAGCTTCACGCTGATGCCGGCGGGCAGGTCCTTGACCGTTCCGTCGTCGGCGGTCACCCGCACCTCGACCGCGTCCGAACCGCCGGTCCAGAGCACCTCGGTGCCGCCCAGCACGCCCGAACGACGCGCTTCGGCCCCGTCAGCCGCCTGCTCGACGGCGAGCGTCGTCCACTCCGACCACTCGCCGGACTCGATGTCGCGCGCCCGGGCCTGCGCCGTACCGTCGAGCACCGCCTTCGGGTCACGCCAGGTCAGCAGCAGACCGCTGAACCGCTCGGTCTCCTGACGGTCGGTCGCCTTCCGGGTCGTCGACCTGTCGGTCACCTTGAGGGTGCGGACGGACGCCTCCCGCACCTCCGCGGCACGGGCACCGGGGGTCTCCCCCGGCACCGCAACCGCGTACGTCACCACACCCGCCCCGCCGACGGCCACGGCGGCGACCGTCAGCCACACTCGTCGTTTCAGGCTCAGCGGGGCGTAGGCGTGTCTCTTGCGCGTGCTCAACTCGAAATGCCTCTCACGTCGTTGTCGCGGCGCCCGTCGGATGAGGCGCCACGCACTACCCAGCGCTCGCCCGATCCCGAACATCACACCCGCGGTGCGGCGGAGCCGGAACCGGTCCATGAACGCGATGTCGACGATCAGAACGGCGACGGTTGCGTCGGTCCGGTCGTGCATCGGCCGTCGGCGCTCGCAGACAACGGCGAGATCGCCGCCTGTCTCAGCTCGTCCGACGGCCTTCGGACCACTGATGGGGAACGAGAAGGCCCTGAAAGGAGTAGTTCGCCGCCCTCCCGGGGCCTCTCACAGTTCCCGCGGTCCGCTTGTCACCCCTCGCTCAAGGAGACTTGCCCTTGCGCTGAGTGTGCTGCGCGCTCCGGCCCATCGAGGGCGAGGGAACCGGCGGCTCCTTGATCGGATTCGGGAAAGCCGTCTTGGTCGGCTTCCCTCGGTTCCGGTCGTCCGCCGTGTCGTCCTCGGAGACAGCGGCGCAATAGGAGTCGACGGCGCTCTCGCCACCCGCCATGTCCGCCAGCCGCTCGAAGGCTGTCCCGCGACGCGCCCCGTTCCCCTGGCTCCAGGCATGACACAGCGCTGCCGCGTCGGCCTGCGACCCCTTTCGCTTCGTCGCGGACGAGCCTGAAGCCGACTCCGACTCGGCGAGGCCCGGACCTGACGGCTCGTCGACAGCGACGCTCGTGGAGTCCGTTGCGTTGCCCGACGGCTCGACGGTGTTGCCGCTGGTCATCGGCTCCGGCCCGGTGCTGATGTGCGGCGGGACCGCCGGCGTACGGTCAGGGGCGCGGCGAGGCTCCTCGACTGAGCCGAGCACCCCGGTGCCGGCAGCCAACGCCACTCCTCCGAGCGTCACGCTGGCGAGAGCGGCACCGAGCACCGCCCGCAGAGGGAGACGCGCACCGGAACGGATGCCGGTAGGACGCCAGTCGTCCTGCCGGCGCACGCGCTGCCGATGCGCGACAGGAGCGGAGCCGCGGGCCTCGCGGAAGGCCGCGAGCGCCTGCTGCGCGCCGGCGGGGTCGGAGTCGCTGCGGAGCGCCGCCGCGAGGGTCTCGATTTCCGGCGTGACGAGCATGGCGTCCGTCACCCGTGCCTTGCGCCGTCTCATCCCTCATCCTTCACAGAGCCAGGACCTACGCATGCCGCGCTCGTCACCCGGCCCGCGGTGGTCAACTGTGCGGCCAACCGTCTCAGCCCTCGGTGAGCGGCCGTTCGGACGGCGCCCGGCCGCTTCCGCAGCACACGCGCGGCAGCGGGTCCGTCCAGTCCGACCACCACGCGCAGCAGAACCGCCTCCGCCTGGTCCGGTGGCAGGCCGGCGATCTGGGACAACGCCCATCGCGTCGATGCGGCCTCCATGACCTCCTCCACCGTGTCCGCCGTTCCGGGCAGGTCGAGGACGTCCTGCTCCAGTAGCGCCGTCAGAGGTCTCCTCTTCTGCTTGCGCAGGTGGTCCAGAGCACGATGGCGCGCGATGGTCGCGGTCCAGCCGCGGAACCCCGCCCCGTCGCCCCTGAACCTGTGCAGATCACGTGCGATCTCGAGCCAGGCGTCCGAGGCGACGTCCTCCGCGTCGGCCCCGACCAGTCCGCGCAGGTATCCAAGGAGCCCTGGCTGGACGAGCCGGTAAGCCGTCTCGAACCCGGGCTCGTCACCATCCTGAGCACGCGACACCGCCCTTCCCAATTCATGGTCGCGCCCACGAACATGCTCGTCCCCGCCCCTGACCACACGTGCCTCTTCGATCGTCCACTCCGAACTCCCCTCCCCTCAGCGCTCTACCGCACAGAAACGTCACAGCCAGCGGAACGTGTCCCTCACCACAGCGGATGCCGTTCTGTATCCGCTCCTCACTCGAACGCCTCAGGGGTGCGGCCGCGTGGTGCAGGGACGCGTCCGTGCAGCAGGAAGTACATCTGCTGCACGGACTCCCCCGGACCGGCCTCGAATCCCTTGACGACCTTCCCGGTCGGGTTCCAGGCTCGCCCGTCGGGCATCCACACCCCTAGTAGTCCAGTTGCGCGCCGTGACCCGCCGGATGAACTCCGCGACTCCGGCGCGCATCTCGTGCGCCGACAGCAGGCGTCCACCGACGTTGTTCGACTCCACCGCAACCCCCGCTCCAGGCTCTGCCGGGTGGACGGGGCACCCGGCGGGGAGACATCGGCCGCCTCCTCTCCTCACCAAGCGCACACGCCACGGCAAACGTCACCCAGGCGTTCGCGGCCGATCAGTTCATTGCGGGGCAGTTGTCCGAACGGGTACCCCCGTCGCTCTCTCCCTCCGTGACAGGGCGCCCGGCAAGCGGACGGACCGGCTCGGGCGGCGGGTGACTCCCGTGCGAGGCGCACGGGAGTCACGTGCAGCGCGCCTGCCGCGCGCGAGGAGGTGAGCAAGCCGCCGAGTTGATCGAGGCCGTCGGGGACGACGTTCTCGGTGGGAGGCCGGGCCGGCGATTTACGGTCGGGTGGCCGACGTCGGTTGCGGGCAGGTGGGTGCGGCCGGAGCGGCGGGGCATCCGTGCGGCGGGCGCGTCGGCGCAGGTGGGCGGGCTAGCATCTGGGCGCATGACGGTGCGGCGATGGCGACGGGGTGCGGTGGCGGTGCTGGCGGTGCTCTGCGTGCTGGGGCCCGCGCGGCCGAGCGAGGTCCGTGTCGCGTCGGACCTCGGCCGGCTGCCGGCGGACCGGTACGAGTTCACCAGCAGGGACTTCGAACGCCTGCAGCGGGCATCGGCGTTGCTGGTCCGGCAGTGCATGGCGCGGCGCGGCCACCGCGACTTCCCGCTCGACCCCCGCTACCCGAGCGACCCCATCGCCACGTCCGTGGTCTCCACCGACTACGGCGTCCTGGACTTCGAGGAGGCGCGGCGCTGGGGCTACGGCTGGGATCCGTCCGAGCCGCTGTCCGCCCCGCCCGCCGGACGCCGCATGACGGACGCCGAGTTCGCGGACTTCCCCGCGTGCGGTACGTCGGCGGACCGACGGCTGCTGCGGGGCGTGGAGCGCGAGGGGGACTGGCTCTTCGCGAGTTCGCGCGCGATCGAGACCGACCGGGCGGTCCTGCGCGATCCACACCTCCGCACGGCCCTGGAGGAGTGGTCGCGCTGCATGGTCGACCACGGCTTCCCGCACTACCCCGACCCCGTCGCGGCGTACTCGAGTGACGCCTGGCACCGGGGCGGTGACGGCAACACCCGGCACACGCGGCGGGAGAGGGCCACAGCGGTGGCGGACATCAGGTGCAAGCGCCACCACCGCACGGCACAGGCCCTGCACACCGCGCGGGCCCGGCACCAGACCGCGGACATCGCCCGCCACCGCGACGGCTACGCCGACGGGCTGCGGGCGCTGGAGGCCTACCGGGACAACATCGCCGAGGTGCTGCGGAAAGAGGGTTAGCCCGCAGAGGTGCGGGCGGGCTCAGGGCGTCGGGGGGCGTGCGGCCGGGACGGCCCGCGGCCGGGGTATGCGCGCGGCGTGAGACGCCGCGCCCCGGGCACGGGCCGCGTTCCGGTCGCGGTGCAGGTCAGCCGGTGAAGGTGATCGTGTCGACGTCGAAGAGGTAGCCGGACCCGCCGGTGAAGGTGAGGAACAGCGCTCCGGAGGAGGCCGTTCCGGTCAGCGGGGTGGTGACGTTCGCGAAGGTCTCCCAGCCTCCGGTGACGGGGACGGTGACGGAGCCCAGGAGCGGGCCGGTGGCCGAGCCCGACCGGACCTGGAGGGTGCCGCCGGAGCCGCCGGAGGAGATCCGGGCCGAGAAGGTCTTGGCTCCGGCGGTGGGGACGGCGGCGTATCCGGCCCAGTCGCCGTTCTCGATGTACCCGAGGGTCCTCCCCCCGCTGGCCGGCGGGTGGGTGGCGGCCTGGACGCCGGACGACGCGCTGTACGACTCGCCCTCGACCGTCCGCGAGGCGGATGTGGAGAACGTGAAGGCGTCGACGTCGAAGAGGTTGCCCTGCCCGGTCGGGCCCTTGAAGACGAGGAACAGCTCGGTGGTGCCCGCGGGCGCGCCGCTCAGGTTCGCGGAGACGTCGACGAAGGACTCCCAGCCACCGGTGTTGGCGACGGCGGCGGAGCCGAGGAGGGTACCGGTGGGCGAGCCCGCGCGGACCTCCAGGGTGCCGCCCGCGCCGCCGGACGAGACCCGCGCCGTGATCTTGTTCGCGTCGCCGAGTGCGTAGGGCGTGAAGGAGATCCAGTCGCCGTTGTCCGTGAAGCCGACGGTGTTCCCGCCCTCGGCGTTGCCCTTCGCGGCGAGCTGGACGCCCGACTGGGCGCTGAAGTGCTCCGCCTGCCGGTGGCGGGGCTGGAGGACGCGGACGCTGTGCGCGGTGAGACCGGCGGCGTCGGTGTACTCGGCGTCGATGACGCCGTAGATGTTGGCGGCGCTGTCGTGCTCGCCGTCGGCGGGGACGGTGATGGTGCCCGAGCAGCCGGTGGTCTGGGTGATCTGGTGGCGGTGCTGGTCGTGGCCGAGCAGGTAGGTGACCTTGACCTTCGCGCAGTCGATCGTGCCGTCCTCGGGGTCGGCGACGGTGGCCTGGAAGGGCACGGTGTCGCCGAACGAGAACAGCTGGCCGTCGCGGGGGGTCTGGAGGGTCACCGTCGGCGCGGTGTTGCCCGCCGTGACGACGAGGCTCGCCGTACCGGTCAGGCCTTCGGGGTCGCGGACGGTCAGGGTGGGCCGGTAGGTGCCCTTCGCCGTGTAGGTGTGGCTCGGGTTCGCGGCGGTGGAGGTGGCGCCGTCACCGAAGTCCCAGGAGTAGGTGAGCGCCTTGCCCTCGGGGTCGGAGCTGCCGGCGGAGGAGAAGGCGACGGTCAGCGGGGTCGCCCCGGAGACCTTGTCGGCGGCCGCCTTGGCGATCGGGTTGCGGTTGCTGCCCGCGAGGTACTCGACCCGGTAGAGGGCCTGGTTGTTGGAGCCGGTGCCGTAGTCGAGGACGTAGAGCGCGCCGTCGGGGCCGAAGGCCTGGTCCATGACCTGGGTGCCGGTCCAGGGGAAGTTCTCGATCAGGCCCGGCGACCCGTCCGCCTTCACCTCGATCGCCTTGATCCACTTGCGGCCGTACTCCCCGGCGAAGTAGCGGCCGTCGAGGGACTGGGGGAACTTCACCGCGGAGTCCAGCCCCGCGTCGTAGCGGTAGACGGGGCCGCCCATCGGCGACTCCGATCCGCTGCCGAACTCGGGCGGGCTGCCCGCGTCCCCGGCGTACCTGATCCAGGCCGGCTGCGCGGCGGGCAGGGTGGCGAGGCCGGTGTTGCGGAAGGAGTTGTTGGCCGGCCCGGTGGCGCAGGCGTACTTGGCGCCGGCGGGGCCGCTGGGGAAGGTGTACTCGGCGTAGGTCTCGGCGGCGGTGTTGGTGCCGGTGCAGTAGGGCCAGCCGTAGTTGCCCGGGGCGGTGATCCGGTTGAACTCGACCTGGCCGCTGGGCCCCCGGGTGGTGGTGGAGCCGGCGTCGGGGCCGTAGTCGCCGAGGTAGACGGTGCCGGTGGGCTTGTCGACGGACATCCGGAACGGGTTGCGGAAGCCCATCGCGTAGATCTCGGGCCGGGTCCTCGCCGTGCCGGGGGCGAAGAGGTTGCCGGCCGGGACCGTGTAGCCGCCCGCGGCCGTCGGCTTGATCCGCAGCACCTTGCCGCGCAGGTCGTTGGTGTTGCCCGACGAGCGCTGGGCGTCGAACTGCGGGTTGCGGTCGGTGCGTTCGTCGATCGGCGCGTATCCCGCGGAGTCGAAGGGGTTGGTGTCGTCGCCGGTGCTCAGGTAGAGGTTCCCGGCGGCGTCGAAGTCGAGGTCGCCGCCGACGTGGCAGCACTGGCCCCGGTCGCTCGGCACCTGCAGGACGACCTTCTCGCTGGCCAGGTCGAGCGTGTTGTCGGCCTTGAGGACGAAGCGGGAGAGGTTGAGGTGGCCCTTCCACGGTTCGAAGGCGGCCGCGGTGCCGGTGACGGGCGCGTCCCCGGCGGGGGTCGTCAGCTTGGGCGAGTAGTACAGGTAGAGGTAGCGGTTGACGGCGAACCCGGGGTCGGCGGCGATCCCCTGCAGGCCCTCCTCGTCGTGGGTGTAGACGTCCAGCTTCCCAGCGCTCCTGGTGTTGCCCGACGGGTCGGTGACGCGGACCGTGCCGTCCCGGGCGGTGTGCACGACGGACCGGTCGGGGAGCACGGCGAGGGACATCGCCTCGCCCAGTTCGGCGGCCCCGACGGCGAGTTGCACCTGCTGGTAGTCGCCGGACGGGATCACGGTCGGGGCCTGGGCGGCGGGTCTCTCCATCGGCCGGGCGGGCGCCTGGGCGGCGGCGGGCCCGGCCAGGGCCCCGCCTCCCGCGACGAGACCGAGGGCGAGCGCCCAACGGAGCATCCGGGACGGGGCACGAGCTGGTGACATGAGCTTCCTTCCGGTCCTGGGCGGAGGAGCACACCGGTCGGGGGCATGCGGAACCACGGCGCGGCGTGCTCAGGGAAAGGAGAACTGCGTGGACCGCGCCCGAGGCCGTCCGTGGTCGGCACGGAGACCGAGGTCACTGACGGTTCGTCACAGCGTGGGAATTTTGCATGCTGGCAACGGCGCCGACATTTGTCAAGACACCGTGCAAATACGGGAGTCACTCCCTCCCGATCCGCCCCCTCCACACGTCGGACAGGCAAGTCCGCAGGTCGCAGGCGTTCGACCGGCGACAAGCGCAGATCACCGAGGGCGAGAGCAATGAACCCGGCGCATCTGCATTTTGCGCCGCATTCTCGAAGTCTTGCGCACGCACATGGACTTCCTGCGGACCGCGCTCCTAGCCTTCTCGCGTCCCCCTCCCCCGCATCCCCCGGGAAGGCCCCCCATGGAACGCTCCAGACGCACCGTCCTCGCCACCGCCGCCGCCGCCGGAACCGGAGCCCTGGCCGCGGGACTCCTGCCGTCCGGCGCCCACGCAGCGCCCGCACCGCAGCCCGCTCCCGCCGCGTCGCCGCCCGGTGACGTCGTAGGAAAGATCACCGTCGGGTACCAGGGCTGGTTCGCGTGCTCCGGCGACGGGGCGCCGATCAACGGCTGGTGGCACTGGTCGGACAACTGGGGTCAGCCGCCCTCTCCGTCCAACACGGCGATCGTGAGCTGGCCGGACGTCCGCGACTACGCCCGCACCTACCGCACCGCCTACCCGGCCCTCGGCGACGGGCAGCCCGCGACGCTGTTCTCGTCCTACGACCAGCAGACCGTCGACACCCACTTCGCCTGGATGCGCGAGCACGGCATCGACACCGCCGCCCTCCAGCGCTTCAACCCCAACGGCGGCGAGGGCGCGACCCGCGACGCCATGGCGGGCAAGGTGCGGGACGCGGCCGAGCGGTACGGGCGGAAGTTCTACGTCATGTACGACGCCACGGCGTGGACGACCATGCAGCCGGAGATGAAGGCCGACTGGCTCGCGAAGATGCGCGCACACACCGCGTCGCCCGCCTACGCCCGCCAGAACGGCAAGCCGGTCGTGGGCATCTGGGGCTTCGGATTCAACGAGCCGAACAAGGCGTGGTCGGCGGACGTCTGCCTGGACGTCGTCACCTGGTTCAAGGCGCAGGGCTGCTACGTGATGGGCGGGGTGCCGACGCACTGGCGCAGAGGCGTCGAGGACTCCCGCCCCGGCTTCATCGGCGTCTACCGCGCCTTCGACATGATCTCGCCCTGGATGGTCGGCCGGATCGGAAGCATCGCCGACGCCGACCACTTTTATGCCAACGTCAACACACCCGACCAGGCCGAGTGCGACGCGTACGGCATCGACTACCAGCCGTGCGTCCTGCCCGGCGACCTCCAGTCGGGCCACCGTGCGCACGGCGACTTCATGTGGCGGCAGTTCTACAACATGAAGCGCATCGGGGTGCAGGGCATCTACGTCTCGATGTTCGACGAGTACAACGAGGGCAACCAGATCGCCAAGACCGCGGAGACCGCCGCGCAGGTCCCGGCGGGCTCCGGGATCCGCGCCCTCGACGAGGACGGCACGTCCTGCTCGGCGGACTACTACCTGCGGCTCACCGGGGACGGCGGGCGCATGCTGAAGGGCGAGCTGCCGCTGACCGCCGTCCGCCCCACCCCGACCACCGTCGGCGGCGGCCCCGTCGACCCGCCGCCGACCGGCGACCTCGCGCTGCGCCGACCCGTGACGGCCAGCAGCCAGACCCAGAGCTACGGGCCGGGCAACGCCGTCGACGGCGACCCGCACACGTACTGGGAGAGCGCGAACCACGCCTTCCCGCAGTCGCTCCGGCTGGACCTCGGCCAGTTGCGCCCCGTCGTGCGCGTCGTCCTCACCCTGCCCCCGAACCCGGCCTGGGGAGCGCGCACGCAGACCCTGTCGGTCACCGGCTCGACGGACGGCTCGGCGTACACGACGCTCAGCGCGTCGGCCGGGCTGCGTTTCGACCCGGCGACCGGGAACGCGGTGACGATCACCGTCCCGCGGACGTCGGTGCGCTACCTGCGGGTGCAGATCACCGCCAACACCGGGTGGCCTGCAGGCCAGTTGTCGGGCCTGCAGGTGTACGCGACCGGCTGACGGCAGCGGGCCGGGGCCGGACCGGGCCGGGGGCTCCGTCCGGCCGCACCGCAACGCTCCGTCCGGCCGCACCGCCCGCCGCCGGTCCACGGCGCACGCGGACCCACCGCGGCCGGGATCGCCCCGCCGGCGACGGGTCGTGGCGGTCGCCCGACCGCCGTTCGGCGCAGTCCGGCTGGCCGGCTCCGGGCGCGGGGCGGACGCTGATCGGCAGCGTCGGCACTCCTCCCCCCGTTCCGAAGGCCCGGTATCCCCATGACAGAGCCACCCGCGGCGGACTGCGTCCGGTCGCGTCTGGGACTGCACGCGATCGAGGAGCTGCTCGACGCCCAACGGCGCAGGGTCGCCGCCTCCGCCGCACTGCACGAGGACGAGCCGCGGGCGGATCGGGCCGGGCCTCCCCCCTCGGCGACGGGCACGGCCCCCACCGGGCAGGACGTCCTCGACGCCATTCCGGTGGCAGCCGTGCTGCTCACCCCCGTGTTCGGCGCGGACGGCGTCATCGAGGACGCCGTCTACACCCAGCGGAACATCGCCGCCCGCAGGTACGGGGAGTCGCGGTTCCCGGCGGGCGCCGTGCCCCCCTGGCGGGGGCCGGAGTCGCTGTTCGCCCGCTTCCCGGCACTGGCCCGGACGGGGGTGCTCGACATGCTGACCCGGGCGTTCCACGAGCGGGCGCCGCAGGGGCCGGAGACGCTGGAGTGGCTGCTGCCGACCGCGGACGGCCCGGTGCGTATCAGCGACGAGTCGCGCATCACGCCGTGCGGGGAGCAGTTCCTGCTGACGTGGGAGCGCGGGAGCAGCGTCCGGATGGCCGCCGCCGCACAGCGGCTGGTGCGCACGTGCTGGGCGGAGTGGAACCTCGGGGACGACGGCGTCGCGTGCTCGCGCGGCTTCCGCGACGTGCTGGGCCTGGCCGACGGCGCGCCGGTGCCGGGCCTCGCCCGGCTGGCCGGAGCGATCACGCCCGACTCCCTCCCCGAGCTGTACCGGCTGCTGTACGACGTCGTGCTGCGCAAGCGGACCGCCGCGTGCGAAGTGGGCCTGCGCGGGAGCGGTGAGCGCGTCCTGCGCGTGGTCGCGGAGCCCGTGCGGATCGCCCCGGCCGACGTGGTGTGGGCACTGCGGGCTGTCCTGATCGACGTGACGTCGGACCGGCGACGACGGGAGGCGGCCCGGTGCGCGGAGCGCGAGGCGCACCGGCAGCACGAGCGCGCCGAGGCCGTGGCGGAGGTCGCCGAAGCGCTCCGGACGGCCGTGCTGCCGCACCTGCACCGGGAGTCGGTGGCCTCGGGTCTGGAGACGGCGGCGGTCTACCGGCCCGACGCCCGGGACGCCGGTGTGGGCGGGGACTGGTACAAGGCCCGCGACCTCCCCGGCGGCGACCTCCTCGTCGCGCTCGGCGACGCGCGCGGCCACGGCCTGGAGGCGACGACCCTCATGGCGAAGCTGCGGTACGCGCTGGCGGGCCTGTCCTACACCGGCGAGCCTGTCGAACGCCTCACCGCGTGGCTCAACGAGGTGGCCTGCGCGGACGGCGACGAGTCCACCGCCACCGCCGTCGTCGCGAGCTTCGACCCGGTGCGCTCCTCACTGCGCTGGACCTGCGCCGGCCATCCGCGCCCGGTCCTCCTCCGGGGCGGTCGCGCGACGCAGCTGCCGCTCGCGGACGGCGGCCCCGGCCTCCCGCTCGGCGTCCTGTCCGGCGCGGACTACGCCGCCGCCGTCGCTCCGCTGCACGTCGGCGACATCGTCCTGCTGTACTCGGACGGGCTGACGGAGCGGCGGGACGGCGACCCCGACCAGGACACCGACCGGCTGCTCGGCGCCGTGGCCCGCAGCGTCCGGGAGTCCGGCCCGGGCCCGGGCGTCGCCGGGCTCCAGGACTGGATCGAGCGGCTGGTGACCCTCATGGACGGCCCGCACCGCTCCGACGACGTCACCCTCCTCGCCCTGCGCCGCGTCGCGGTTCACCCCACCCGGTAGCGGGCCGGGAGCGGGGCGCTCCCGGGCGCGCGGGGGTGTCGGGGTGTTGTGGCATGCTGACAGCTGGTTGCGGGGAAGGCGCCCGGTGGTGGGCGCGGGTGGGACACGGGGCGAGTCGGAGGCAGCGATGGGAACGGCCGCGCGTGCGACGGTGCACGAACAGCAGGACTTCGCGGGCGGCGCGACGGCGATCGGCGCCTCGCGGGACTTCGCCGCCGCCTTCCTCGCCCGGACGGCCGGCGGCGACGGGGTGCTCGTGGAGCGCGCGCGGCTGGTGGTGTCGGAGCTGGTCACCAATGCCGTGAAGTACGCCGACGGTCCGCTCTCCCTGCGCCTGGATCTCCTTCCCGACGACCTGAGGATCGAGGTCGCGGACTCCTCGCCGGTGCTGCCCGAGGCCGCCGGCCACGACCCCGAGCGGATCGGCCGGCACGGGCTGGAGATCGTCAAGATGCTGTGCCGCGGCATCGAGGTCGTCCCCCTCCCGCGGGGCAAGCGGGTCGTCGTGCTCATACCCCTGCGCTGAGCCGCGGTCGTGCCGCGGGGCGCTCAGTCCTCGTCCCCGACGGGTTCCTCGATGACCTGAGCGGCGATGCGGGGCAGGGGCTCTCCGCTCAGAAAGGCCTGCGCGCGGATCCGGGCGAGCGCCTCGTCCGTGCCGATACCGAGGCGCTGCGCGAGGATCCCGGCTGCCAGGTGCGAGGACATCCAGTGCTCCCGGGAGTCGGGTCCCCGCTCCCAGGGTGCGGGCGCGTCCTCGTCCGGGAGGTCGCCGTAGGCGCGCAGGAGCACCAGGGAGATCGCCGAGGCGACGGCCTGCCCGCGGTCCGTCAGCCACGGGGCGGGGGGTGTCGGCCGGTGGAAGAGCAGGTCGAGGGTGCCGAAGGGCGGCCCCGGCTCCAAGGCCAGGGGGAAGGCGTGGATCGCCCGGACCGCCGGCACCTGCTCCCGCACCAAGGCGCCGAACAGCGGCCACGGGGTCGTCTCGTGTCCGAGGTCGGGGACGACGACGGGCGCGCCGGTCCGCACGGCGGTGACGCACGGCCCCTCCACCGTCTCGAACTGCAGCTCCTCGACCCGCAGCGCCCCGGGGCCGCAGGCGGCCAGGAGCTGGCGGGCCGGGCTGTCCGGGACGAGCGCCAGGGACGCGGCCTGGGCGGGGAGTTCGTCCAGCGCCGCCCGGCACAGGCGGACGGGCAGCTCGTCGAGGTCGCCCTCGGCTGCGGCGGCGAACACTCTGGCGATCATCGGGGTTCCGTTCCTCGTCCGTGGCGGAGGGACGGGGTACCCGGGTGCGCGGGCCTCATGCGAGGTGGGGCGCCCTCGACGCGTCGCCGCCGCGCCTCACCGGTGGGCGGGGACGAGCTCCGCCACGTCCGTGGGCCCGACCGTCCAGACCGGCTCCGGCCCTCCGGGCGGTGCCGGCAGGCCGAGCGTCTCGGCAGTGAAGCGGACCGCGGTCCGGTGCCAGAGGCCGGAGCGACGGACCATCGTGTGCCGGCCGCCCGGCATGCGCACGCCCAGCGCGCGGGCTCCGGCGGCCTCGGCGCGGCGGAGGAGGGCCCAGGTGCCGGCCGCGGAGGTCATGGCGTCGGCCGGGTCGTGCAGCGCGACGACCGCGCGGTCGCGCAGATGGGCCACCGGTTCGCCCGGCGGGCACCACGGGGCGAGCGCCACGACGCCGCGCACGTGCGGGTCGTCCGCCACGCGCAGTGCGGCCCTGGCGCCCATGGAGTGCCCGAGGAGCACCACGGGGAGCGGGCCGACCGCGGCGGCCAGATCGGCCAGGGCCTGCCGGGCGTCCCGGACGGGGTCCGCCTCCTCCCCGTTCCAGCCCCGGACCCGGTAGCGGACGAAGCCGAGGACGACGTCCGCGTGCCGGGGATCCTCGCGCAGGGCGCGCGCGAAGGCCCTCATCCGCAGGTCGGGCAGGTTGAGCGGGGGCGGGGGCGCGACGGAGTCGGCGCGGCCGCCGTGCAGGACGAGCACCGCTCCCGCCGGGGCGGTGACCTGGGGTTCGGGCAGGTCGAGGGCGCGGTGGCGGGCGGTCACGAGGGGTTCCCTCCGGTTCCGGGTCGGGGTGCGCGCGGCGGCAGCGGCAGGAAGCCGCTGGTGCGGGCCGCGTAGGCCGCGTACCCGGGACGGTCGGCCATGTGCCTCTCCAGGAGGCGCTTTCCGCTGCCGACCGTGAGCAGCAGGGTCATCAGGACGGGCGAGAGCAGGGTGGCGAGCGCGGGCTGCCAGGCGGTGCACGCGAACAGGTAGAGCCCCCACCACACGAGGCTGTCGCCGAAGTAGTTGGGGTGCCGGGTCCAGGACCACAGGCCCCGGTCCATGATCCGCCCCTTGTTGGCCGGGTCCCGCTTGAAGCGCGCGAGCTGGTGGTCGCCGACGGCCTCGAAGCCGAGCCCGAGCGCCCACGCCGCGAGGCCGCAGTACGCCAGGACGTCCAGTGAATCGGCGCTGTATGCCGCGGCCTGGACGGGCAGGGAGATCAGCCAGACCAGCGCCGCCTGGCCGAGGTAGACGGACCGCAGCGCGTAGAGGGTCGGGTTGCCGGGCGCCTTGGCGAGCAGCTCGGTGTACCGGGGGTCCTCGCCGTGGCCGCGCGAGCGCCACGCGATGTGCAGCGACAGCCGCAGCCCCCAGACGACCGTCGCCGCGGTGACGAGCAGCCGCCGGCCGTCGTCGCCGTGGCCGTCGGACAGCAGCCAGGTGACGACGGCGACGGTGGCGAACGCGACGCCCCAGGCGACGTCGACGACGCGGTGCAGCCCGCGGCGCACGGCGACGGCGAAAGTGGCGAGCAGCACCGCGGCCGCCGCGCTCGCGCAGGCCGCGAGGTTGACGGCGAGGGCGCCCCAGTCGGTGCCGTTCACGCCGGGTCGTACCAGTCGGCGGGGGTGGCGGGCATGGCCGCGGTCCCTTCGCGGGTGGGGCGGACGGCGAGGATCTGGTCGACGCCCATGCGGCGTTCGGCGAAGGCGAGCGAGGCGCCGGCGAGGTACAGCCGCCAGACCCGGGCGGTGGTCCGCCCGACGAGCGCCTCGACCTCGGCCCACCGCTGTTCGAGGGTGTCGCGCCAGGCGTCGATGGTGGTCGTGTAGTGCTCCCGCAGCGCCTCGACGGAGCGGGCCTCCAGGCCGGCGTCCTCGAGGAGGTCGACGGTGCGGCCGACGGGGCGCATGTGCATGTCGGGGGCGATGTAGGTCTCGATGAACGCGCCGCCGCCGGGGGCGTTCGCACCGCGGGACATCTGCTGGATCAGCAGCCGGCCCTCGGGGCGCAGCGCGTCGTGCAGCTTGGCGGCGAAGGCGGGGTACTCGGCGTCGCCGACGTGCTCGCCCATCTCGACGGCGGCGGCCGCGTCGTAGCCGCCGCCGTCGATGTGCCGCCAGTGGCGCAGCTGGACGTCGACGAGGCCGGCGACGCCCTCGCGTGCGGCGCGTTCGGCGACGAAGTCGTGCTGGGCGCGGGAGAGGGTGACGGCGGTGACGCGGGCCTTGTGCGCACGGGCCGCGTGCACGGTGAGGGATCCCCAGCCGCAGCCGACGTCGAGCAGCCGGTCGCCGGGGTTCAGGCCGAGCTTGCGGCAGATCAGCTCCAGCTTGTCGTGCTGGGCGTCGGCGAGGGTGTAGTCGGGGTCGTCGGGCCGGGTCCAGTAGCCGCAGGAGTACGCCATGGTCCGGTCGAGGAGGAGGGCGTAGAAGTCGTTGGAGAGGTCGTAGTGGTGGCTGATGGCCGCGCGGTCGCGGGAGGCGCTGTGCAGGCTGCCGGTCAGCCGGGCCCGCCCGTCGGGACGCCGGGGCGGCGGGCCGACGACGCCGAGGCGTACCGCGAGGGCGGTGGCGGCCGCCATGCCGGCCGCTCCGGGGCGGACGGCGGGCCGTTCGCGGACGGCCCGGGCGGCGCGGGAGAAGGCGTCGGCCAGGTCGCCCTCGACGTCGAGGTCGCCGGTCACGTAGGCCTCGGCGAGGCCGAGTTCGCCCGGCTGCCACAGCAGGCGGCGCAGGGCGTCGGGCGTGCGGACGACGACCAGGGGCGCGTCCGCGGGGCCGGCCTCGCTGCCGTCCCAGGCGCGGACGCGCACGGGGAGCGGGCCGGGCAGGAAGTGCCCGAGGAGCTGGGTGAGCCGGTCGGCGGCAGTCATCGTCGGTGGGTCCCGTCGGTGAGGAGGAGCTGGCGGACGTCGAGGTAGCGGGAGCGGAACCCGGCCTCGGAGTAGGCGAGGTAGAAGTCCCACATGCGCTGGAAGACCGGGTCGAAGCCGAGTCCGGTGACGGCGGTCCGGTTCGCGGCGAACCGCTCCCGCCACAGGCGCAGCGTCTCGGCGTAGTGCTCCCCGTAGCCGTCGTCTGCGGCCGTGCGCAGGCCGGCGGCGGCTGAGTGCTCGGCGATCGCCCGGCGGGAGGGGATCAGGCCGCCGGGGAAGACGTACTTGCTGATGAAGGTGTGGGTGGCGGCGGTGTGGAGCATCTGCCGGTGGCCCATGGTGATGGCCTGCAGGGCGATCCGGCCGCCGGGGGCGAGCGCGCGGCGCAGCGCCTGGAAGTAGGCGGGCCAGTACTCGGCGCCGACCGCCTCGATCATCTCGACGCTGACGACGGCGTCGTGGCGGCCCTCGATGTCGCGGTAGTCGCGCAGTTGGACGTCGACCCGGTCGCCGTGGCCGGCCGCCGCGATCCGCTCGCGGGCGAGGGCGGCCTGCTCGGCGGAGAGGGTCAGGGTGGTGACCCGGGCCCCGCGTGCGGCGGCCCGCAGGGCGAGTTCGCCCCAGCCGGTGCCGATCTCCAGGAGTCGGGTGCCCTCGCCGACGTCGGCCAGGTCGAGCAGCCGGTCGATCTTGCGGTGCTGGGCGGCGGCGAGGGTGTCGAAACGGGCGGGGAGGGCGGTGAAGAGGGCTGAGGAATAGCTGAGCGTGGGGTCGAGGAACGCGGCGAACAGGTCGTTGGACAGGTCGTAGTGGCGCTGGATGTTGTCGCGGGACCCGCTGCGGGTGTTGCGGTCGGCGGTGGGGCGGGCGGAGACCCACAGCGCGCGCAGCCGGCGCAGCGGGGCGGGGACCAGTTCGTCGACGTGCGCGGCGAGGACGGTCAGGACGCCGGCCAGGTCGTCGCTGTCCCACTCCCCCGCCGTGTACGACTCTCCGAAGCCGATCAGTCCGCCGTCGCCGATCCGGCGGTAGAAGGCGTCGGCGTCGTGGAGGACCAAACGCGGGCCGCGGGCCGGGGGCCCGGTCAGGGCCAGCCGCTCCAGCGCGCGGCCCACCAGGTGCCGGGCGACGGCGGTCCGGGCGGCTCCGGCCGACGGCGGCCGGGCCACGTCCGGCCAGCGGTCGGCGTCGACCTCCGGGCGGCGGACGGCGGGGGCGGGTCCGCTCCCCGTCTTCTGCACGGGGATCCGGGCGGCGCCGCGGGCGGGCTCGGTGCGGCCCTGGAACGTGGGGACGGGACGGGTCACGACAGCTTGTCCTTCTGCGGGGTGGTACGGGGACGGGTGTGGACGGGCAGGCCGCGCAGCAGCAGGTGGATGCCGTGCCGGCGGATGCCGGCCCAGACGGCGAGGGTGGACCAGGGCCTGCGCGCGGCCGCGGTGAGCAGGCCGGGGACGGTGGCCGGCCGGCGGCGGCCCTTGACGACGGCGGTGAACGCCCGGCCGCCGTCGTGCTCCAGGTGGACGGTCAGGTCCAGGCGCGCGCCGGGCAGCGGCAGCCGCATCCGGTAGCGGCCCTCGACGGCGAAGAACGGCGAGACGTAGAACTCCTTGTCCACCACCGTCTCGTCGGCCTCGTCCGGCCGCAGCAGGTAGCAGTGGCGTCCGCCGTAGGTGTTGTGGACCTCGGCGACCACGCACACCGGCGCGCCGGAGGGGTCGTGGCACCAGTACACGGTGAGCGGGTTGAAGACGAACCCGAGGACGCGGGCGTGCGCGAGCATGACCACGCGCCCGCCGTCGAGGTCGACGCCGCGGGTCGCGAGGTACGCGTCGAGGCCGGCGCGGAGGGACGGGGCCGTCCCGTCGAAGTGGTCGCGGGCGTCGAAGCGGGCGAGCGGCCGCAGCGGGAGGGGCAGCACCGGCAGCCGGTCGAGGTCCACGCACCACAGGTAGGTGCGGTGGCGCAGCGTGTGCCGCAGGGGCGTGCGGCGGACGTGGGTGATCTCGCTGACGTAGAGCGCCGCCTCGGGCTCCGCGCCGCGGCGGCTCCCGGGACGCACGCTCACCTCGGGCGTGGTCACCAGCTCACCCCCAGGGACCGTGCGGCCGCCACGCCGGAGCGGCAGCCGTCCTCGTGGAAGCCCCAGCCGTGCCACGCGCCGGCGTAGGCCGTCACCCCGGTGTTCAGGGAGGGCAGTTCGCGTTGCGCGGCGACCGAGGCGGGGGTGTAGACGGGGTGCTCGTACACCATCCGCTCCACGACCTCGTCCGGGGCGATGCCGTCCTCGCCGCCCAGGGTGACCACGTAGCCGGAGCCGGCCGGCAGGCCCTGGAGGCGCTCCATGTCGTAGCTGACGCGGACGGGGGCGAGCGAGGGCGTGCAGTCGGCCATGCGGTAGTTCCAGCTCGCGCTCGCGTGGGCCGAGCGGGGCAGGACGGAGGAGTCGGTGTGCAGCACGGTGGGATTGCGCGAGTACATGAAGGCGCCGAGGAGCCGCCGTTCGTCGTCGGTCGGATCCGCGAGCAGGCGCAGCGCCTGGTCCGGGTGGGTGGCGATCACGACGGCGTCGTACGCCTCGCGGGAGCCGTCGGCGGTCGTGATCTCCGCGCCCCAGCCGGTGCGCCGGATGGTGCGGACCGGGCTGGCGGTGCGGATCCGCTGGACCCGCTTCGCCGCGGCGGCGACGTAGGCGGACGAGCCGCCGGTGACGGTCCGCCACTGCGGGGAGCCGGTGACCGAGAGCAGCCCGTGGTGGTCGAGGAAGGCGAAGAGGTAGGCGGCCGGGTAGGCCAGCGCGGTGCGGGCCGGGCAGGACCACACGGCGGAGACGAGCGGCAGCGCGAAGTGGCTGACGAAGTACGGGGAGAAGCGGCCCCTGCGCAGGAACTGCCCGAACGTGAGGTCCGCACCGGTGCCGCGTGCCAGGTGGCGACGGGCGAGGCGGTGGAAGAGGGGGACCTCCGCGAGGAGCAGCAGGTACCGGGCCCGCAGGGCGGCGCGGGAGGCGAAGAGCCCCGCCGGGCCCCGCGCGCCCGCGTACTCCAGACCGCAGCCGTCGCACCGCACCGACATGCTCATCTCGGCGTCCTGCGTCTCGACGCCCAGCTCGCGGAACAGGCGGAGCAGCGTGGGGTAGGTCCGCTCGTTGTGGACGATGAACCCGGAGTCCACCGCGACCGGCCGCCCGCCGGGGCCGGGCAGGTCGCGGGTGTGGGCGTGGCCGCCGAGCCGCTCCTCCGCCTCGTACAGGGTGACCTCGTACGAGGCCGCCAGGACGTAGGCGGCCGTCAGGCCCGCCACCCCGGCGCCCAGGACCGCCACGTTCCGCTGTTCCACTTCCACCGCTCCCGCCACTCGACACGCCGTCCGGCTGCTGCTGTCACCCGTATTTCGCAGCCGACGGGCCTCCGGATTGGGATCGATCTCCAGTACGAGACCGGTGGAGCGGTCGGCCGCCGCGCTGAACCGATGGCCGCCGCCGCCCGTATAGGAGGGCCGGACGCGGTACATCCCTTCAGGAGGCGGCGAGTTGAGTCACAGGCGAATACCCAGGGGCAAGGCCGTTCTCGCGACGGCCGGCGCGGTCGGGGTCGCGGCGGCGGCCGTTCTTCTGCCGTCGGCGAACGCGTCGCAGTCGGACGGCGACGACCGGTCGTCCGCGCCGAGGACCGTCAGCGCCGCTTCGGCGCCCGGCCTGGTCGCGCAGCTGTCCGACGAGCTGGGCGGGGCGTACGCGGGGGCGTGGTTCGACGCACGGGCGAAGCGGGTCGTGGTCAACGTCGCCGGCGAGGACGCGGAGGAGGCGGGCGAGCGGGTCCGCGAGGCGGGCGCCGTCGCCCGGACCGTGCGGAACTCCATGGGCGAGCTGAGGTCCGCGAAGGGCACGCTGTCCCGGACGGCGGCCGTCCCCGGC
Source organism: Streptomyces sp. NPDC060194 (assembly GCF_042728285.1). Classification (NCBI taxonomy): domain Bacteria; kingdom Bacillati; phylum Actinomycetota; class Actinomycetes; order Kitasatosporales; family Streptomycetaceae; genus Streptomyces; species Streptomyces sp. NPDC060194. Next base: position 33,566 of record NZ_JBHWZH010000059.1, read on the forward strand.
ACCGCCTGGGCGGTCGACCCCCGCACCAACCAGGTCCTGGTCACCGCGGACAGGACGGTCACCGGCGAGCGGTGGGACCGGCTGGAGTCGGCGGTCGACGCACTGGACGACGGCGTGGCCCGCATAGAGAGGTCCGCGGGCCGGTTCACCACGCTCGCGGAGGGCGGTGACGCGATCTTCGGCGGCGGCTCCCGATGCTCGCTCGGCTTCAACGTCACCACCGGCGACGGTTCCCCCGGATTCCTCACCGCGGGCCACTGCGGCGTCGCGGCCGAGCAGTGGTCGGACGCGCAGGGCGGGGCGCCCGTCGGCACGGTGCAGGCCGCGACGTTCCCCGGGTCCGGCGACCTGGCCCTCGTCACCTATGACGACCCGGGCGTCGAGGCGCCCGGCGTGGTCGACCTGGGCGACGGGCAGACGGTCCCGATCGTCCGCGCCGCGGAGGCCGCGGTGGGCCTTCCCGTCTTCCGCATGGGCAGCACCACCGGCCTCGCCGACGGCGTCGTCACCGGCCTCGACGCGACGGTCAACTACGCGGAGGGCTCGGTCAGCGGGCTGATCCAGACGAACGTCTGCGCGGAGCCCGGCGACAGCGGCGGCCCCCTCTTCACCTCCGACGGCAGCGCGATCGGCCTCACCTCCGGCGGCAGCGGCGACTGCACGGTCGGTGGCGAGACGTTCTTCCAGCCGGTCACGACGGCGCTCGCCGCGGTGGGCGCGACGATCGGCGAGGAGGGTGCGGGTGACGCGGGCGCGGGTGACGAGGGCGCTGGTGACGCGGGTGCCGATGACGCGGGTGCCGATGACCCGGGCCAGGGCGGCGCGGGTGCCGGTGAGGCCGGTGCGGGTGACGCGGGTGCGGATGACGCGGGCCAGGGTGACGCCGGTGCCGGTGACGCTGGTGAAGGTGGCCAGGGTGCGGGTGACGCCGGTCAGGGCGATGTCGGTGAGGGTGGCGCGGGCCAGAGTGGCGCGGACGAGGGCGGCGGTCACGGCTACGGCGACTGACCGCCGCCGCCCGAGCGCCCGGTCAGCCGCCGCCTCGCCCGCGCCTCACCGCCGTCCCGGGGCCGTCAGGACCCCTCCGGCTCCGGCTCCGCCACCTCGCTCCGGCGCTTGCCGACCACGGCCGCCGCGGCCAGCGCGCTCGCGGTGAAGGCGAGGGCGATCGTCCACGGCTGGTCGAAGCGGTGACGGGTGGCGTGGTCGAGCGACAGCCGGCCGGGCCCGATGACCCCGATCGCGGCGGCGGTGAAGCCGAGGAAGGCCGGGTACTCGTAGCCGCCGCCCTGGGCGAAGAAGCCCGCCGGGGCGTGGACGGCGACAGCGCCGGCCATCGCGCCGACCGCCGCCGCGCCGGCCGCAGGGGTGGCGAGGCCGAGGGCGAGGAGCGCCCCGCCGCCGGCCTCGCCGAGCCCCGCGGCGAGCGCGCTCTGCTTGCCGGGCTTGAAGCCCATCGACTCCATCGCGGCGGCGGTGCCCTCCAGGCCCCCGCCGCCGAACCAGCCGAGCAGCTTCTGCGTCCCGTGCGCGGCGAGGACCGCGCCGGTGCCGACGCGCAGCGCGAGGAGACCGGCGTCGCGCCGGCGGGTCAGCGTGTTGGTGTGCTTGCAACGTCCCATGCGTCCCACTGTGTGGGCCCGCGTGCGGCGGGCGCGGGTCGTACTGGGCCGTTCGGGGCACGGA